>JAHFHJ010000136.1 GCA_023246985.1 Candidatus Omnitrophota bacterium
ATTCGAGGATCAAGAAAAATACCGGAGGTCGTTATCATCTTGCCAAAATCGTCGGCAATAACATGGAAAAAATGAAGTCCCTAATTCCCTCCCGCTAAAGGATTACAAAATTGATAGGTATTGGGACTAAGGGAATGGCAATCAATTTTGATTATGATTTATGATCATTTTCATACATTTATATGTATATATTAATGCATTTAAATTTATAAAAAAGAACATTTTACGGTTGATTTTTATTCTAGGGTGCGCTATATTTTGGTTGGGAGAGTTATTATGAAATATCGGATGACTGCACGGGAGCTGACGCAGACGTTAAAAGTCTGGATGAATTGCTACCCGGGAGAGGGAAGGTCCATTTGGTTGCCTGCGGGGGTACCGCGCTGACACTTATGGGCCATAAAGAATCGACCCAGGACGTGGGTTTTCTGGTGCCGCGGGCTGGGGAGTACAAGCGACTTGTGGATTTCCTCAAAAAAGCAGGGTATCGGCAAGCGACCCAGTATGGTTGGCGTCGGGAGAGTGAGACGATCCTCTTTGATCTTTATCTCGGTAAGCGGATCTACACGACGGAACTTTTGACATCACCCCTTACCCGGCAGGGGCACCGGAAATGGCATGAATGGAACAAGATCTACGTGGGCATTTTGAACCAACCGGATCTCATTATCTCAAAGATGTTCCGCGGTGCGGAAGCGGATATTCAAGACAGTTTGGCGCTTTTAGCCAAAGAAAAAGTTGATCTTGAAAAATTGAAACAACGCTACCGGGAAACGGCCCAATATGAGATCGGCGAAGCAAAGGTTCTGAGAAATCTGAATATTCTGTTAAGTCGTTGGCAAAAAGAGGCGGTACATGAAAAAAGAAAATAAAGCACAACTCTTGGATCAGTTGGCGCATTATGGATATTCCTTGATGACCCCGCAGGTCACGGCTCGTCCGGAAAAGGTCCTTGAAGCCCTTCTCCGGCAGGACGAGGCGCGGCTTCTCGAGGGATTTCCCGTCGTGTTAGCCAATGCGCTTGCCGGGGAAAACGTTCTTGCATGGGAAAATAAGGCCTGGACTCCGCAAAAGGTTTTTTCCAAAGAAATGGCAAATCGCTGGACTGTTTTGATGGCAGTGAGCCTTTTGCTTTTCCGGCTTTTTGGATTTGAAAAAAACTCGCAAGCTCGCGCCCTGAAACTCCTTAAGAAATATCCGGAAGGAGAAAAGGTCCTTGAGGGTCTTGAAAAAGATTTTGCCGGCTCCGGGACAATGGCGTTGGGCAGCTTGAGCGTGTCGGTCGAGCGTCTCAAGAACAGCTTCCGCAATTATGTGGTGAATCAGGCCCGCCCCGGGGAACTTCAGGAACAAAAAGAAGCCTTGGGATTGGAACTGCTTCTTTCCGAACTTTTCACAGTCCGGCAAAAAGAACTGCTCGCAAAGCGGCTCGCCGGCAGGCCGTTAACCAAGACTGAACGGGAATATTACTACCGGGTGGTCAAAAAGAGATTGAAAGCCCTTGCGGATGACCGTCTCCATCAGTTGGCCCGCCGGTTAGTGTATTCATGACCTGGCCGCACCGGTTTGATTTTTCATTGTGATTTTGGCCGCATAAGAGGTGCCAGGAGACAAATGAGCGGCATCGGATTTTCATGAGTAGGTATTGAAATTTAGTTAAAACTAAACTACATTTCATACTATGGGACAGGACCAATACACCCCACTTCAGTTGCAGGAACTTTTTCACCTTGAGTTTCTGCGTTGGTTAGGGCGCAAAGTCAGCTCTGAATTTTATGCGCTGAAGGGCGGGATGGACCTGAGATTTTTTTTCAAGAGCTTCAGGTATTCGGAGGATATGGAACTGGATGTCCGTACGATTCCGGTGGAAAGCCTCCCAAAAGCGGTCATGAATATTCTCACCTCTAAGCCCTTCACAGAAAATCTTCGCGCCTTTGGCATCGACAAGATCCTGCCTCCGGATATTAGAAAGGCCAAGCAGACCGGGACAACTCAAGCATGTCTTATACAACCACTTAATTAA
This sequence comes from Candidatus Omnitrophota bacterium, assembly GCA_023246985.1. Classification (GTDB taxonomy): domain Bacteria; phylum Omnitrophota; class Omnitrophia; order Omnitrophales; family Aquincolibacteriaceae; genus Aquincolibacterium. Next base: position 2,024 of record JAHFHJ010000136.1, read on the forward strand.
ATGATAGTCATTCTATCAAATAACTTTACTAATTGTCTATTTGATGCTATATTTTGACAGATAGAATCAAGGAGGCTTCGTCGAGTGAATATCGATCAGCTAATTGAACTTGATCGTTTGGCCAAGGAAGATGGCCGTAAATACGAGAAGAGGCGCAGTATCTACGAGGAAATTTCCGCGGAGGCCGGCGCTCATTTTACCGGTATCGTGGGGCCGCGCGGAGCGGGCAAGACGGTTGTTTTGAAGCAGCTGGCTGCAGCAAATGAAAGGTCCTTTTATGTGTCGCTCGACACGATGGAAGGTAGCCTTTTTGAGCTCATAAAAACCTTGCACGAAACGATGCGACCCCCATTATTTTTACTGGATGAAGTACATGCCTACGCTCGGTTTGAGGCGGATCTCAAGAAGATCTATGATGTTCTTCAAGTGAGGGTGGTCTTTACAAGTTCTACGGCGCTTGGGATGTATGAATCAGGCTATGATCTTTCACGGCGAGTTTTGCTGAAAGTTCTTTATCCTTTTTCATTGCGGGAATACGCGCGATTCAAGTATGGGCAGGAGTTTGACGCTGTCACGCTTGAGGATATCGTCGAAAACAAGGTTTCGCCGGACGCGTTAAGAGCGGGGGAGCATTTTTCAGCCTATATTCAAGGGGGCCTGATGCCCTTTGCTTTGCGCGAACCCGAGCCGCTCGCTCTTCTGAAAAATATTCTCAAAACAGTGATCCGTAAAGACATTCCCCGTATCGCCAAGCTTTTAACGGACGAACTCGACAAGATCGAGCAGGTCGTCCGTTTTATCGGGCTTTCCGGGGTCGATGGGATCAATTATTCTTCCGTGGCGAAGAATGTTCATGTGACGAACTACAAAGCGGAGCAGTACATTACGCTCCTCGAGAGGGCTTTTGTGCTGCATCGGGTCTCTCCGGGAGGAAGCAATGTGCTGAAGGAACCCAAAGTGGTCATGGCGTTGCCCTACCGGCTTTTGTACAGGCCGCTTTCTGAAGCGATCGGCGGCTTACGCGAGGATTTTTTTGTAGAAGCGTTCCGGGCTTTAAACAAAGAGATCTTATATCTCAAGTCCATGCGGGGTCAAAAAACGCCGGATTATCTTTTACGCGATCGGAGCGACATTGTTTTTGAAGTCGGCGGGAAGGGAAAAGGAAGAAGCCAATTCAAGGGTATTTCTGTTGCTAAAAAGATCATTTTTGCGGATGGGTACGAGATGACCGGGATCCGCCAGCCGTTATTTCTCGCCGGGTTGCTAAAAGGGTAAGTAGAAGCATTTCAGTAAAAATGATTTCGCGGCATGGCCGGAAGGCAGCAGAACTCGGATTCTTATGTTACATTTCCAGCCCGTGGTCTGACTTGGGCTTTACCCCAGACACGAAGGAGACGAGGAAACTATGAAAACGATATTACTTACGGGAGCGGCGGGATTCATCGCTTCCCGTACGGGAGAGATGCTGTTAAACCGAGGCGTGCGTGTGGTCGGTCTCGACAACATGAATCACTATTATGACATACGACTCAAAGAGTATCGCCTTAAGAATCTCAAGGAACATAAGAGCTTCGTGTTTTATCAATGCGACATTGAAGACAGAATCGCTCTCCGGCGCATTTTCAGGGAACACAAATTTGACGCGGTCTTAAACCTCGCCGCTAGGGCCGGCGTCCGTTACAGCATCGTTAATCCGTTGGTTTATATGACCACCAACGCGAATGGCACGCTGAACCTCCTGGAGCAGTGCCGGGACCATGGCGTCAGGAAGTTTGTTCTGGCGTCCACGTCTTCGTTATATGCCGGCCAGACGATGCCCTTCAAAGAGGATCTGCCGGTCAATACGCCCATTTCGCCCTACGCCGCCAGTAAAAAAGCGGCTGAAGAAATGGCCTATGTTTACCATTATCTTTACGGCATCGATGTGACCATTCTCCGGTATTTCACCGTCTATGGCCCGGCGGGTCGGCCGGATATGAGCCCGTTTCGATTTATCAAATGGATCGCGGAAGGCAAACCCCTGCAGCTTTTTGGCGACGGATCTCAAAGCCGTGATTTCACCTATGTCGATGACATCGCGGAGGGTACGATCAAAGCATTGAAAAAAGTCGGCTATAAA
>JAHFHJ010000037.1 GCA_023246985.1 Candidatus Omnitrophota bacterium
GTGCGGATTGCATTGGCCCAGGTTGCTCCCGAACACAAGATACAGTGGAAACTAGAGCGAACCGGATACCCATGTACCGTGAACCCTTAGTCCCAATACCTATCAATTTTAACGAAGTTGAAATTGGGGCAATCCCGACTACCGTTAGTGAAGAGAAAATCAAAGTCGGGATAGAATCAAATAGAGAACGGTATTAGAACATTGATGCGGGAGTAACATGAGAAAGATCAACATCGGTCTCTTGGGTCTCGGGCAGATTGGGACGGGTCTCTACGAGATCCTGACCTCCAAAAAAGCGTTCTTTGAACGAAAGCTCGGCGTCTCTTTTGAAATCGTTCGTATTGCCGAAAAGTTCCCGAACCGCAAACGGAAGGTTCATCCTCCTAAAGGGATCATGACCCGGGATGCCCTTTCGGTGGTCCGGGATCCTTCCGTGGACATTGTTGTGGAGTTGATCGGCGGGACGACCGCGGCCCGCGCGGTCATCAAGGAAGCCCTCAAGGAAGGGAAGCATGTTGTGACCGCCAACAAGGCGCTTCTTGCCGAATACGGCGATGAGATTTTTGAATTGGCGCACGCGATGCGCCGCTGGGTCTGTTTTGAAGCCAGCGTCGGCGGCGGCATTCCGTGTATCAAGGCCCTGCGCGAAGGACTTGCGGCCAACAACATCGAATCGATCTATGCCATCATCAACGGGACCACGAATTATATCCTGACTCAGATGACCGAGACCGGCATGGGTTTTTCCGAAGCGCTTGCCGGCGCTCAGGCGAAAGGCTATGCCGAAGCCGATCCCACGCTGGATATCCAGGGGATTGACGCGGCGCACAAGCTCGCGATCCTTGTCCGTTTCGCGTTTAGCGGACGGGTGAGGTTCAAGGATATTTATTCTGAAGGGATCGCGCAGATCTCAAGCGATGACATCGCTTTTGCCAAGGAATTCGGGTATGTGATCAAATTGCTCGCGATCGCCAAAAAAACGGCGGATGGCGTTGAGGCGCGCGTGCAACCGACGCTTCTTCCGAAATCCCATATTCTCGCGAATGTGAACCAGTCCTTTAACGCGATCCTTTTGCGCGGAGATGAGACCGGAGATGTGATGCTTTACGGCCGCGGAGCCGGGGCGCATCCGACCGCGAGCGCCATTGTGGCGGACCTTGTGGATATCGCCAAAGGCAGCATGGAAGGACCCGTGGACGACGCGTCCGTGATCCGGGCCCTGGGATCGCGCGTGACCGTGAAAAGCATCACCTCCATTCTCTCGCGTTATTATTTGCGGTTTTACGTGATCGACAAGCCGAGCGTGCTCGCCGCGATCACGAAGATCCTGGGAGCGCATCAAGTCAGTATTTCGGACGTGATCCAACGCGAGCGGAGCGCCGGCAAGGTGGTGCCGCTGATCCTCCTGACGCACGAGGCGCCGGAAAAGAATGTCCGTGCCGCGATTCGCGTGATCGATCGTTTGGCTTTCGTGAAGGGGAAATCACAAGTCATCCGCATGGAAGAGACCTGAGGGTATGGGACCCTACGCGGTCAAGAAGATCGGGATCATCGAACGGTATCAGGAATACCTTCCGGTCACGGACAAGACGCCGATCATTTCGCTTAACGAAGGCAACACGCCGCTCATTCTTGCGGAAGCCCTGCCCCTCGAGCTCGGCCTGAAAAATATCCTTATCTATTACAAGTTCGAAGGACTGAACCCGACGGGTTCCTTCAAGGACCGCGGCATGACTCTGGCGATCTCCAAAGCGGTGGAGGCGGGTTCCGGGGCCGTGATGTGCGCTTCGACCGGCAATACCTCCGCGTCCGCCGCGGCGTACGCGTGCCGCTGTGGGTTGAAGTGTTACGTGTTGATTCCGGAAGGGAAGATCGCCAAGGGGAAATTGCTTCAGGCGTACCGCTACGGCGCCAAAGTGATCATGATCGAAGGAAATTTCGACAAAGCGCTGGAGCTGGTCAAAGGAATGACCCGAGACGGAAAGATCACGCTCGTCAATTCCATCAATCCGTATCGCATTGAAGGGCAAAAGACCGCGGCATTTGAGATCGTGGATGATCTGGGCGACGCGCCGGAATATCACGCGATCCCGGTCGGAAATGCCGGAAACATCACGGCGTACTGGAAAGGTTACAAAGAATACAGGAAGGCCGGGAAGTCCGGGACGCTGCCGAAAATGCTCGGGTTCCAGGCCGCGGGTTCGGCGCCGATCGTGCTCGGGCATCCGGTAGAAAAGCCGGAGACCCTCGCGACCGCGATCCGGATCGGAAATCCCGCGAGTTGGCAGGGCGCGGTTACCGCGCGCGAGGAATCGGGCGGATTGATCGATTCAGTGACGGACGAGGAGATCACTCAGGCGTACCGTTTTGTCGCGGAGCGCGAAGGCGTGTTTGCGGAGCCGGCCAGCTGCGCGCCGGTAGCGGGAGTGATGCGTCTCGCCCAAAAAGGATTTTTCAAAGAAGGAACCCGCGTCGTGATCACGCTCACGGGCGCGGGGCTGAAGGACCCGGATTTTGCCTTGAGTTTTGAGGACCCGGTCTTTAAAGTTAAATCGACCCTTGAGGCCGTAAAGGAGGTTATCCTATGAAGTCCATCGTTGTGGTTCTCGCGGGCGCCGCGGATCATCCGGCCGAAGAGCTTGGAGGCAGGACCCCTCTCGAAGCGGCGAAGGTGCCGAATCTTAATTTTTTTGCGAAGAGCGGCAAGGTCGGAACTGCCAAGCTTGTTTCCGATCGCCTGCCGCTTTCCGCGGATGTGAGCCTTTTCAACTTGCTCGGGTATGACGCCTCAAAGCTTTACACGGGGCGGGGCCCGTTGGAGGCGGCGGATAAGGAACTGACGCTCGACGACAGGGAAGTCGCGTTCTGCATGAATTTTATCACGGAAGCGGCGGGCATGCTGTCGGACCCGAGCGCCGGCAATATCAGCACCAAGGAGGCGAAAGCCCTGGTGAATTTTCTGAACAAGAAACTCGCGAGCGATTTCGTGCGGTTTTTTTCGGGCAGCGGACCGCGGCATCTCGCGGTGATTAAAGACGCGAGCGGGTTTGAAGCGTTGTCGGCCAGAACCGAGTCTCCGGAGAGCGTGGTCGGGGAGAAGATTGAGGATGTGCTCCCGAAAGGTCCGGGCGAGGAATTGCTGCGTAAGCTCATGTACGACGCCAGGCTTCTTTTACAGGACCACGAGATCAATCAGGTGCGCGTGGACCTCGGGGAGAATCCGGCCAATATGATCTGGCTTTGGGGTCAGGGTAAAAAGCCGGTGCTCCGGTCTTTTCGCGAGTGTTTTGACATTTCCGGAGGCGCGATGGTTGCCGCGCGCGAATATGCCAAGGGCATAGGCCGCGCGGCCGGTCTCACGGTCATAGAGGTCAAAGCCGAAGGCGAAGAGCCCGCGGCCTTTTATGACAAGATCTCCAAAGTGGCGATCGACGCGCTGGAGGAAAAAGACTTCGTCTGTCTGCATCTTCATACGCCGGAAGAGGCTTCGCGAACCGGAGACGTAAAGCATAAGATCTCCGCGATCGAGGGGATCGATTTTTTCGTTCTCTCGAAGGTCCGCAAATATCTTGAACGCTCCAAAGAATCGCGCCTGCTCGTGACGCCCGGCCACGCGACGCTCTGGAAGATGAAAGAGATCGTCCGCGACAGCGTTCCTTTTGCCGTCACCGGGAAAAATATCATGGCGGACGAGATCGAGCGTTTCTCGGAGATTGCTTCCAGGACCTCGGAACTCAAATTCAATAAAACCACGGAGCTGATGCCCTTTTTCATGACAAAAGCTTCGTAAAGGGGAAAGGCGTCCTTTACGAGCGCAACGTCCTACGCGCAACGCGCGACATTTTTTTCAGGTTTTAACGTCGAGTGTTGTCCGTTGAGCGTTGCGCCTTTTATTAAACTTTCTGATGAAACGGAACAAAGGGAAGAATATGGCGTTGATTGTTCAAAAATACGGCGGCTCTTCGGTCGCTAACGCGAAAAAGATCCTGCGCGTTGCCCAACGCGTGATCAAGACTAAACGGGCGGGACACAAGGTCGTGGTGGTCGTCTCCGCGATGGGAGACATGACCGACGACCTGATCGCGCTCGCCGGTCAGATCAATAAGAACCCGGAAGAACGGGAAATGGACATGCTGCTCTCGACCGGGGAGCAGGTTTCAATCGCTCTTTTGGCGATGGCCGTCCACAAACTCGGCCATCAAGCCGTTTCATTCACCGGTCCGCAGGTCGGCATCATCACCGATGAATTTCACAGCAAGGCCCGCATTCAGAATGTCAGCGCGGAACGCATCAAAAAAGCCCTCGGGGACGGAAAGATCGTCATCGTTGCCGGGTTCCAGGGACAAACGCCTTCCGGTGAGATCACGACCCTGGGAAGGGGCGGCTCGGATCTGACGGCCGTGGCGCTCGCGGTCGCGCTCAAGGCCAAGCATTGCGAAATCTACACCGATGTGGACGGGATCTATACCGCGGACCCGCGCGTGATCCCCGAAGCGCGAAAAATGAGCGTCGCCACCTATGACGAGATCCTGGAGCTGGCGTCGCTCGGCGCGAAGGTCATGCACTCGCGGTCGATCGAAGTCGGTAAGAAATTTAACATGCCCATCCGGGTGCGCAACTCTCATAAGGATGTCCAAGGAACTCTGATCACTAAGGAGAATAAAAAAATGGAAGAAGTGGTTGTCAGCGGTGTTGCCCTCGCGGAAGATGAAGCCAAGATCACGTTGTTCCGCGTGTCCGACCGTCCGGGCGTGGCGGCCAAGGTGTTCCAGACTTTGGCGGACGCGAATGTGAACGTGGATATGATCATCCAGAACAAGACGCAGACGAATTCGACGGATATTTCGTTCACCGTGCTCAAGCATGAACTCACCAAGGCCCTGAAGACCGTCAAAGCGGCCATGAAGAAGGTGGGCGCGACAAGCATCACATGCGATGAAAATATCGCGAAGGTCTCGGTGGTCGGGATCGGCATGAGGTCGCACTCCGGCATCGCGTCCAAGATGTTCTCGACCTTGGCCAAGCACAAGATCAATATCGATATGATCTCCACTTCCGAGATCAAGATCTCCGTGGTGGTCGCCGGCGACAAAGGCAGGCTCGCCGCCCGCGCGATTCACCGGGCCTTCGGCCTCGATAAAAAATAAGTCTCAACGCGTCAGAGTATCCATGCGTCAAAATCTTAAAACTCTGACACGGTGACACTTTGATACTCTGACACGGACCCATCAATTTATGAAAACCGGACAGAAAAAAATACTATTCTACGATACAACTCTAAGAGATGGTTCCCAAGCGGAAGGGGTCAGTCTGTCCTCGCACGACAAGATTCTGATCGCGAAACGGCTCGACCAATTCGGCATGCATTACATCGAAGGCGGCTGGCCGGGTTCGAATCCGAAAGACATGGAATTCTTCAAAGAGGTCAAAAAGGCAGGGATCAAGCGTTCCAGGATCGCGGCGTTCGGCGCTACCCGCCGCGCCCGCATGAAAGTCAAAGAGGACTCGCAGATCAAAGCGTTGCTTGAAGCCGGCACCCCGGTCGTCACGATCTTCGGAAAATCCTGGGACATGCACGTGACGGAGGTCTTCAGGACCGCGCTCAGGGAGAATCTCCTCATGATCCACGAGACCGTCGCGTATCTCAAAGACCGGAAGATCGAAGTGATCTACGACGCCGAACATTTTTTTGACGGGTTCAAGGCGAATCCGGAGTACGCCTTAAAGACGCTCCAACAGGCCGCTCAAGCCGGCGCGGATAATCTCACGCTCTGCGATACGAACGGCGGCACACTGCCGCACGAGATCCGTCACGCGATTCTGAAGGTAAAGCGCGCGGTGAAAACGCCGCTCGGGATCCATTGTCACAACGATTCCGAACTCGCGGTCGCCAATTCCCTTCAGGCCGTGGGCGAGGGCTGCGTGCTGGCGCAGGGCACGGTGAACGGCTTTGGGGAGCGCTGCGGCAACGCGAATCTTATCAGCATCATTCCGGATCTTCAGTTCAAAATGGGAATCAAATGTTTTTCTCCCGCAAAGATGAAGGAGCTCGCCGCGCTTTCGCATTATGTGGCGGAAGTTTGCAATATGCCGCTTATGAACAATCAGCCGTTCACGGGGCGGTCGGCCTTCGCGCATAAAGGCGGCGTGCATATCAACGCGATGGAAAAAAACGCACGCACCTATGAACATGTCGAGCCTAAAGCCGTAGGCAATTACCGCCGCTATCTTGTCTCCGAGCTCGGCGGCAAGACCAACATCATGATCAAAGCCAAAGAACTCGAACTTCATTTCAAGAAGGATTCTCCGGAGTCGAAGAAGATTCTCGAAGAGATCCAGCGTCTGGAATACGAAGGCTATCAGTTCGAGGCCGCGGAAGCGAGTTTCGAGCTTCTAGTCCAGCGGCTTCTCGGGAAACTCAAACCCTTCTTTACAAGCGGAGCCGTTTCCGTTCGCACCGAAGAAATCGGCGCCGGCAATCCGCGTTCGATCGCAAATGTAAAATTGACCGCCCAAGGCGTCGAACATTCTGAATCCGCGGATGGGGACGGGCCCGTGAACGCGCTCGATTCCGCGCTGCGCAAAGCCCTTGTGAAGACCTATCCGGTGATCGATCAGATCCATTTGACCGATTACAAAGTGCGCGTCGTCAATTCCGAGGCCGGAACCGCCGCCAAGGTGCGCGTTTTCATCGAATTCCAGGACGAAAAAAAGACCTGGACCACGGTGGGCGTCCACGAAAACATCATCGAAGCCAGCTGGAAAGCCCTCGTCGAGGCGATCGAGTATAAACTGCATAAAGGCTAACCTCAGTGATAAGTGGTAAGCGATCAGCTTGAAGTCCCAAAGCTTTTTCTTATCTCTTACCGCTTATAACTTATGACGGATTTAGACAAGCAATACAATTCCGCGCAGGTTGAGACAAAATGGTATTCCCTCTGGGAATCCAGGGGCTATTTCCGTCCGGCGAGCGACTTCGTCACTCAGTCCACAGTCCCTAGCCCACAGTTCCTGGATAAAACCCAAAAAAAATCCGGGGACCGTGGACCATCGCCTAGGGACTCACGGTACGTCATCGTCATTCCTCCGCCCAATGTGACCGGAATGCTGCACATGGGCCACGCGCTCAATAATGTCATCCAGGATATTCTTGTCCGCTGGAACCGCATGAAGGGGCGCGACACGCTCTGGGTGCCGGGGGTCGATCACGCGGGGATCGCGACGCAAAATGTGGTTGAGAAAAAAATCGCCAAGGAAAAGAAAACGCGCTGGGATCTCGGCCGCGAAAAATTTCTTGAAGAAGTTTGGAAGTGGAAACATGAACACGGCTCCACGATCACGCGTCAACTCAGGCGCCTCGGCGCTTCCTGTGACTGGACGCGCGAGCGCTTCACGATGGACGACGGGCTTTCCAAAGCCGTGCGCGAAGCGTTCGTCACGCTTTACGAGCGGGGGCTGATCTACCGCGGAAATTACATCATCAACTGGTGCCCGCGCTGCCAAACCGCATTATCAGACGAAGAAGCGGCCCACAAGGATGTGCAGGGCGGGCTTTATCACATCAAGTATCCGATTGTCAAATCTCCCTCCCCCGGCTTTCAGCCGCCCTCTTCCTCAGGAAGAGGGGGGAGGGAGGGTGTTGGCATCGATCATATCGTGGTCGCCACGACCCGGCCCGAGACGATGCTCGGAGACACCGCGGTCGCGGTGCATCCGAACGACCCTCGCTACAAGCATCTGATCGGGAAGAAAGTCGTTCTGCCTCTCATGAACCGCGAGATCCCGGTGATCGCCGATGAATTCGTGGATCCCGAGTTCGGGACCGGGATCGTGAAGGTCACGCCCGCACATGACCCGAACGATTTCGCGATGGGACGCCGCCACAAGCTTGAGCAGATCAATGTCATGACGCCGGACGGGAAGATCAATGAGCGCGGCGGGGTCTATAAGGGCATGGACCGTTTCGAAGCGCGCAAAAAGATCCTTCAGGATCTCGAAGAACAAGGGCTTTTCGTCCGCCGCGATTCGCATCTGCACGCGGTGGGGCATTGCTACCGCTGTGATACCGTGGTGGAACCGTATCTTTCCAAACAGTGGTTTGTTAAGATGCAGCCTCTGGCTGAAAAGGCGCTCAAGGCGCACGAGCAAGGGAAAACCGTTTTTTTTCCGGATCGCTGGACCAAGGTCTACCTGAACTGGCTTCGCGGGATCCGTGACTGGTGCATCTCGCGCCAGATCTGGTGGGGGCACCCAATCCCCGCGTGGCACTGTCGTGCCTGCGCGGAGTCCACAGACCATCGTTCCCACGCCATGGACCCTGGACTGTCGACCGTGGACACGATGAAGGGGATCATCGTTGCAAGAGAAACACCCAAGGAATGTCCCCATTGTCAAAGTAAGGATCTCGTTCAGGATCCGGATGTGTTGGACACCTGGTTCTCGTCCTGGCTTTGGCCGTTCTCGACATTGGGTTGGCCCGATAAGACCGGGGATTTGAAAAAATTTTATCCGACTTCGGATCTTGTGACCGCGCCGGAAATCATTTTCTTCTGGGTGGCGCGCATGATCATGGCCGGCCTCGAGTTCCTGGGGGAAGTCCCGTTCCACCGGATTTATATTCATGGGACGGTTCGCGCGGCGAGCGGGCTCAAAATGTCGAAATCCCTCGGCAATTCCATTGATCCGCTGGAAGTGATCGAGGCCATAGGCGCGGACGCGCTCCGTTACAGTCTGGTGATGCTTTCCGCGCAGGATGTCTATCTTTCCCGGGAAAAATTTGAAGTGGGCCGCAATTTCACGACCAAGGTCTGGAATGCCTGCCGGTTCGTTTTGATGCAGATTCAGGACCTGGAGTCCGCTTCGACGGACGCCGGGCAATTCAAGCGCCTGGAGCTATCGCTTCCAAACCGTTGGATCCTCTCCCGGTTCGAAGAAAAGGCCGCCGGGGTCGAAAGGCTTCTTTCCCAGTTCGGCCTCGCGCAGGCAGCCGCGGAACTTTATCATTTCGTGTGGGACGATTTTTGCGATTGGTATATTGAACTGGCCAAGCCGATGGTTCAGTCCGGGGATGTCCCGCCACAAAGCGTTGGCGGGCAGGCGGCGCTCAAGCTTCAAACGCAGAAAGTCCTTTTCTTTGTCTGTGAACGCATCCTCCGGCTTCTGCATCCTTTCATGCCGTTTATGACCGAAGAGATCTGGCAGAGGTTTAAAGAAAAAGCAACCGGCCGTATGTCACTCCCGCATGTTTCAAGCGGGAATCCCGGGCGCGGATCCCCGATAAAAGCGTTCGGGGATGACGAAAAAAATGAATGGCCGGAATCCATCATGTTCGCGGGCTGGCCCCATGACGGCCCAAAACATTTTTATGACGCGGAAGCTCAAAAGGCGATCGGACTTCTGCAGGACGCGGTCAGCGGGATCCGCGATCTCCGCGCGCGTTTCCAGATCGCGCCGACCGACAAGTTAAAAGCAGTCATTGTTTGCAAAGAAAAGGGCGCGCGGGAGGTTCTCACGGCCTTCGAGCGCGAGGTGAAAACGCTGGGCCGGCTTGCCGAGCTTCAATGCGTCCGGACTTTTGAAAAAAAAGGCGCGATGGTTGCCAACGCGTTCCCGTCGTTTGACGTCTTTATTTCCGTGGAAGGGATCCTGGATCTTGAAAAAGAGAAGAAACGGCTCGGGAAAAAGATCCGGGAAACCGAAGCGTGGATCAAATCGATCCGCAAGAAAGTCGAAAATCCTTCATTTGCCGAAAAGGCGCCGAAGGAGATCCTTGAAAAAGAGAAAGAGAAACTCGAAGATGCCCAAAAACTTCTCCTATCCTACAAGACCCAACTCACAAGCTTCTAGCGCCGCGCACGGGGTGCCGGGTCATCCTTTGCCGGTGTCCCGCAGGACGCTGAATCTTCTGAAAGAAGCTCTCAAGGAGGATATCGGCCGAGGGGATATTACTTCGAACCTGGTCACTCCGCCGCGCGCCTGGGGCGAGGCCCGCGTGGTCGCCAAAGATCGCGGTATTTTTTGCGGTGAGCGGCTTGTGAAGGAGCTCTTCAGGATCGTGGATCCCAAAGTGAAGCTTGAGTTTCGAATCCGTAACGGGGGCAAGCTCCGGCGGGGGAAGACGGTTTTCAAGATGCGCGGCCCCATCCGTTCGATCCTTAAAGCCGAGCGGACGATGGTGAATTTTATCGGGCATCTTTCCGGGATCGCGACCAAGACGCGTCAGTTCGTCAACCGCGTCAGGAAATATCCCGCGCTGATCCTGGATACCCGTAAGACCACGCCTCTCTGGAGGGAACTGGAAAAAGTCGCCGTGCAGGTGGGAGGCGGGTACAACCACCGCCAAGGCCTCGACGAGTTCCTCATGGTCAAAGAGAACCACAGGGTCCACGGGGATCTGAAGAAGCTCCGCAGACATTCCGGAAATTTTGAAATCGAAGTGAGGAGCCTCGGGGAGCTTTGGGAAGCGATCGGGCTCGGCCCCAAGGTCATATTGCTCGACAACTTTACGCCCAAGGCGGCCAAGCGCGCGGTGGAGATCGTCCGCAAAGAGGCGCCGGGCATTTTCCTCGAAGCCTCGGGCGGTATCACGCTCGAAAATGTCCGCAGATTCGCCGCCGCGGGCGTAGACACCATTTCCGTCGGGTCGCTGACCCATTCCGTCAAAGCCGTCGATTTCTCACTGTTGATCGATTAATTGATTGGCGAATTTTCCATGATTTACCGCGGATGGAATCCGATGGGGCCTTTGGGTTTCGGGGCGGGGACGGGTGGGTTCAGCATATTCCGAATGGCCTCGAAGACGATTATAATAAAACAAATATGTTGGCTCTACCGGAAGGGAGAGGAGAGCGATCTTTGATAAGCCGCATGTTATCATCAGCCGTGAGCGATTTTAAATTAGTTTCATCCATGCGCCCCAAGGGAGACCAACCCGAAGCCATTCAAAAGCTGGTCGAAGGGTTCCGGGCGGGAAAGCGGGAGCAGGTCCTCAAAGGCGTTACCGGTTCCGGCAAGACCTTCACCATGGCGCACGTGATCGCCCAGCTCGGGCTTCCCACGCTTTTGATCTCGCACAATAAAACCCTCGCGGCGCAGCTTTATTCCGAACTCAAGGAATTCTTTCCCGGGAATGCCGTCGAATATTTCGTGTCCTATTACGATTACTACCAGCCCGAGGCCTACATCCCGCATACGGACACCTATATCGAAAAGGACGCTTCAATCAATGAGGACCTCGACCGTCTGCGCCTTTCCGCCACAAGCTCCGTTCTTTCCCGCAGGGACTGCATTATCGTTT
>JAHFHJ010000137.1 GCA_023246985.1 Candidatus Omnitrophota bacterium
CGGCACGAAAAGAGGGTGGGAAGATGGCCTCGGAAAAGTTCACGCAACCCGGTTTGAAAGTCCTCCTCGTCGAGGACGACCCGGAGTTCGCGGATCTTCTGAGGCTCCGGCTCGGCAAAGAAAAATCCCCGGCCTTCGCGATCACCTGCTTTCCCACTTTAGGACAAGCCTTGGAAATCCTGGAGGGAACTTCTTGGGATCTGATCCTCTTGGACCTGATACTTCCCGATTCCAGCGGCATTCAGACTTTTGACGCGCTCCGCGCCCGGGCCCGTCACACTCCGATCGTGATCATGAGCGGGCTTGACAGCGACAGCCTTGCGATTGACGCCGTCCGTAAAGGCGCGGAAGATTATCTGGTCAAAGGCGAGATTGATTCCAGACTGCTCCTCCGCGTCCTTCATCACGCCATGGACCGGCACCGAATCAAGGAAAAGCTGGCCTCGGTCACGGATCGGCTCCGGGAAACGAATGTTCGCCTTGAGACCATGGCGCTTGTGGATCCGCTCACGGAGCTTTATAATCGCCGCGGCCTCCAGCAGGCCCTCCGGCGCGAGCTTCGGCTCCTTTCTCGCGACGGCGGAAAACTCATGGTCCTTTTCCTTGATCTCGATGATTTCAAAAAGATCAATGATTCCCTGGGACATCCCGTCGGGGACATTCTGCTCAAACAGATCGCTCAAAAGATCCGGGATTCCGTACGCGCCACGGATCATATTGCAAGGATCGGCGGCGATGAATTCGTTTTACTGCTTCCGAAAACGCCTTTCGAAGAAGGTCTCCGTCTTGCCGAGCGCCTTCGGTCCGAAATCTCGAACACCCCGCTCATCGTTTCAGAAAAGGAATCGTTCCATATCACGGCAAGCTTTGGCCTTACAACCGTCCCCGCGCATACAGCCTCCGTCGACGACCTGCTCGCCATTTCGGACCCGTTCCTGCGACAAAGCAAGAACGCGGGAAAAAACAGGGTTTCTTATCCCGCCCTGTTTGAAACGGAAGCACCGTTCCCGAGATCCGACGCGGAACATATCATGGAACTCATGCGCCGGGGCCGTGATTTCTTCGCGCTGAAACAGCCCATTATGCGGCTCGCGGATCAATCCATCGTCGGCTACGAGTTCCTTTCCCGTCTGAAGAACGGCGGCGTCCACATGCCGGATGACTTCTTCCGCATCGCTTTAGAGAACAACATGCTGACCCTGGTGGACCATCACTGTTTCCGTTCTTGTGTTTTGGCGGCGGCCGCGCTTCCGCCCGCGATTCTCCGTTATATCAATCTTTTTCCGGCAACGATCGTTGATTTTCCCGTCGAAGAGCTTGTCGAAAAACTTTCCGTGAACTGTCCGGCCCAAAGCTTCTGCCTTGAGATCTGTAAACAACAGCTTTTTGGAGACCCCTCGCATCTGGTCGGCCCGGTGGAGACCTTCAAGCGCTGCGGCATTTCGATCGCCGTCGATGACGTGGGATTCGGCAATACCTGTCTGGAAAGCCTTATTCTTCTTGAGCCGGACGTGATCAAGCTCGATAAAAAATACGTCGTCGGGGTTGCCAAAGATATTCACGTGGAACGATCGCTGCGGCGCACGCTCAAGGTCGCGGAGGATCTGGGCGCCCAAGTGATCGCCGAAGGCATTGAAACCCAAGAAGACCTCGACCGGCTCAAGGAATTCGGGGTTCCCTACGGCCAGGGTTACTTTTGGGGAATGCCCGCATGAACGATGACGGAGAAAACAGGATCCAAGCATCGGTCATGAGATCCCGGAAGGACCCGGTCCTGGCCCGCACGAACCTGAAATTCCTGCTTTCGTTTATCTTCTTGGTTTTTTTCGCGGTTGGAAATTTTTTCATCATGGATAATGAAATCCGCCGCGCGGAACGGGATACGATCCTCATCGGATTCCTCGAAGAGCAGTACGGACTGGTGCAAAAAACGACTTTTTTTTCGCTCACTTACGCGCAGTCGATCGATTTCCCGGAGCGGAGCGCTCTTCGCGAGAACATCCATGCCGATTTGGCGACTCTGCTTGTTTTTGGCACCACTTCCAACGACATCATCGCCGAAAAAACGGAGCTTCCGCGCGCGATGATCCCGACCTTGCGCCGCCTTTATTTCGCGTCCCCGGCCCCCTTGAACCGGGAAATCGAAGAATATTTTTCCGGGATTAAAAAATTCCTGCTGGGTTCTCCGATCCGGGTCCGGCCGGACAACCCCCAACTTCTCGCCTTCCAGGCCAAGAGCGCGCGCCTGCTCATTTCGCTGCGGACCACCATCAAGTCCTTCCAAAAGAAAAGTATCGCCAAAATCGTTTTGATTAAATACCTCGGGGGTTCTCTTTTTGTCCTCAATTTTATCTGTCTCGGCGTCATCGGCGCCCTGGTATTTCTGCCGACGCTCAAAAGACTCGGAACCTACCTGTACCGGATGAAAAATATCAATGAGTCCCTGGAGGTCAGGGTCTCCGAAAGAACCGCGGAGCTTGAGCTGAAGACCCGCCAGTTTGAGCTTGCCAATGAAGAGCTGCGCAAGCAGATCGAGGAGCGCGTCCAGATCGAAAAAGAACTGCGCCAGTCCAATGCCTTCCTGGACTCTGTCATCGAGAACATCCCGGGCATGCTCTTTTTGAAAGACGCCCAAGAACTGCGCTTTGTGCGCTTCAACCGCGCGGGCGAAGAACTGACCGGATATTCGCGCGAAGAGCTTCTCGGCAAGAGCGACTACTCCTTTTTTCAAAAACCCAGGGCCGATTTTTTTGCCGAGAAGGATCGGGAGGTGCTGCGGAGCGGAACGCTCCTGGAGGTCGCCGAAGAGCTCCTCCTTACGCGCAAAAAAGGCCTGCGCATCCTGCGCACTAAAAAGATCCCGATCCTGGATCCTCAGGGGAAACCGGTCTATCTGCTTGGCATCTCGGAAGACATTACCGAAAAGATCCAGGCCGAGCATCAGCTGCACGAGCTTTCCATGGCGATGGAGAATGCCCTCGACGGCATCGCCCGCTTGGACGCAGAAAAAAAATTCATAAGCGTCAACAAGGCTTACGCCGCCATGATGGGCTATGCCCCCCAGGAGATGGTGGGCTTGAATCGCCTGACCACGCTTTGCGCGGAAGACAAGGACAAAGCGATTGCCGCTTTTGAAAAAATGAAGACGACGGGAAAAGCGGAAACCGAGGTGAAGGCCATTCGCAAGGACGGTTCGATTTTCCACCAGTATATCGTCATTATCCGCACTCTCGATAAGAACGGGGATTTCAACGGGTTCTACTGTTTCGCCAAAGACGTCACCGAGCGAAAATATCAGGAGTCCCTCGAGATTAAGGCCGATCTGATCCAGATGGTCTCGCACGAGCTGCGCACGCCGATCCATTCCGTCAAGGAAGGGCTGAGCATCGTGCTGGAGGGACTCACCGGAGAGATCACGCCGGAACAAAAAGAAGTGCTGAGCATCTCCCAACGCTGCACCGACCGGCTGGCGCGCCTGGTGAACGACGTGCTTGCTTTTCACAAACTGGAATCCGGCGTGATCGAATTCCATATCAAAAAAGAGAGTCTGAACAAGCTCGTCGCGGAGGTCGGAACCGCGATGCGCCCTTTGGTAGAGAATAAAAATCTTATTTTGACATTAGAGCTTCAGAAAGATCTCCCCGAAGTTCCTCTGGATCACGATAAGATCATCCAGGTCCTCACGAATTTTATCCAGAACGCTATCAAGTTCACGCTCCAGGGCGGGATCACGATCACATCCTCCTTAAGCCCTCAGGGCGTGAAGGTCGCGGTGATGGATACGGGGATCGGCATTCAGCAGGAAGATCGGCCGAAGCTTTTTAGAAAATTTGGCCAGGTGGAATTCGCCAAGCTCATTGCGCCGGGCGGCGCGGGGCTGGGGCTTGCGATCTCTAAAAAGATTGTGGAAAGGCATCACGGCGAGATCGAAATCGAATCGGAGTTTAAAAAAGGCAGTACTTTTTCATTTACGCTTCCGCTCGAACAGCCCTCGCCTTCCGGAAAATAAAAGGGGTCCGTCACCTTTTTCCTAAAATGGCG
>JAHFHJ010000138.1 GCA_023246985.1 Candidatus Omnitrophota bacterium
CGATTTGTTTGTTATTTTCCATGATAACCAAAAATGCGCTTTTATTTCCTCCGATTTTTGATCGAATTTTCTGCCTCCCATCTTCATCGGGAGGATACGACACATCTCTTTTCTCCAGCACTTGTAACGCCTCCTTAAAGCTTAAATTCCGTTGCTGGAACCTTTTCTGAGAATACGGCGTTACAAAAATCTTTTTAACACCCAAATTGCCTATATGAATTAAGGCCATACATCTTTCTGAATTATACCATCTTTACAAAAAGTTATGGGGAGCCTATTGGAATCAATTTCCACCGGCCCCCCTACCGGGCGTGAGTATATCCTATCTCATGGTATTGCGGCCAAATGATTTCCGCTTCTTTACAAACTTACAAACACTGCTATAAAAACAGTGGGGAGTAGTGGATTCGAACCACTGAAGGCTAAAAGCCAACAGATTTACAGTCTGTCCCCTTTGGCCGCTCGGGCAACTCCCCGGATCGGACAGAATCGTCAAGGTTCTGCCGAAGCCGCACTTGCGCCCAACGCGCAAGTGCGTCAAATAATAAATCAAGATTGCCGCTTCAGGTTCCCCTCCGCAGCCGAAAACAAACTGGTGGAGGGATTGGGCGCCTCCGTTTTACTCCGGTCGGCCACCCGCTCTTATCAATAGGACGTCTGTCATATTGATAAACAAGAGCTCCCTTCAAATCCTGTCCAGCTAAAAATCAGCTGGTGGAGGGATTTGAACCCCCGACCCGCTGTTTACAAAACAGCTGCTCTACCCCTGAGCTACACCAGCACTGACTCTCACTAATTTAAAGGCAGTTAGTGCCGTCCCGGTCTTTAATAATCTTCGATTAAGATCAGGACGGCGAGGTGCGTTATTGTACAAGAAACCATGTGAAAAATAAAGAAACCTGAAATTGGAAGTTGTCCATTTCAATTGAGTCGAACCCCTCGCGGCGAAAAATCAGCCGATTTGACGTCCTCAGATTTGTCCCGGGTCGGACCCGAGACGCGTTTGAGATGCGTAAAGCGGATCCTTGTTGCCGACCTTGCGCCTGAAAAGCCGCTGGGGGCCGAAGGGCTTGACCATGATCAGAAGCGCGGGCATCACCAGAAGCGAGCAGATAAGCGCCAGGAAGATCGTCAGACTCGTCAACACCCCGAAGTGGACCGTAATGCGGAAGCTCGCGACGACGCTCGACGCGAACCCCATACACAGGATCAAGGAAGAAACCACCATCGACTGTCCCATGTTGCGGTAGGTGTGATGCAGGGACTGGAGGTAATGGGAGCGGTGCTGGAATTCTTTCCGGAACCGATACAGAAACTGGATCGACGCGTCCACCACGAGTCCCAGCACGATGCTCGCGATCATCGCGGTCGCGGTCGAAAGCTCGATCTCCATAAATCCCATGATCCCGTATACCGCGAGAATCGGAAAAACATTCGGGATCGCCGCCAAAAGCCCGAGCGGAACGGACCGGAAGATCAGGATGATCACGATCAGAATGGCCGCGAACGCGAACGCAAAACTCTGGATCTGTTCCTGAACGAGACTCTTGGCGATCTTTCCCAGAAGCACGACATTGCCCGTCAGCTTGTATTCAAGAACATCGCTTAAATGGTTCTGGAGATATTCGCGGACCCGCTCTTCCAGAAGCGCTCCCCGGGTTGTCCCGATCGCGCGCATGCGCGCCTCCAGACGCACTTCCTTGAAATCCTTGGAGATCAGCTTCCAAAGTTCCGGATCGTTCGCCTGGGCCAGGCCTTTAAAATACAGTTTGAGCATCATGGGGCTTTTGGGGATCCGGTACGCCGAGGGATCATTCTCGCGAGCCTCGTTGATTTTCTTGATAAGCGTCGTAATGCCGTTGACCTTCGCGATCCCCTTCTCGCTTTCCATATAAGTTTTGAACTGATCCAGAAGATTCAGCGTCTTCGCGTCGATCATGCTCTCCCCGTCCTTACGGCGAAAGACAAACCCGAGGGAATAAACGCCGGTCAGATTTTCATCGATGAACCGCGTCGAGATCGCAAGCGGC
Source organism: Candidatus Omnitrophota bacterium (assembly GCA_023246985.1). GTDB lineage: Bacteria > Omnitrophota > Omnitrophia > Omnitrophales > Aquincolibacteriaceae > Aquincolibacterium. Next base: position 2,031 of record JAHFHJ010000138.1, read on the forward strand.
AGGTTCGGCTTCATTTGTTTCACGATATTCGTATCGACCACGAGCTTCTGAGCCCCCTGAAAAGAAAGCGTCAGCACGAGCGCCGTCACGATCAGGATCCACCATTTCCAGCGGAGCTCAAGCTTCTCAAGGAATCCCAGCAACACCCGGTTAAAGAAATGCCCTTCGTTAAAAGCATTGGGGTCCACGGGACGATACGGCAGGATCGGAAGGAGCAGGGTCGTCAAAACGAGCTCGATGATATAGGAATAGAAGGTCCCCAACGCGGCGTAGATTCCGAAACTCTGGATGGCCGGGATCGGATTCAGCGCGAGCGAACCGAACCCCAGGATCGCCGTAAAATGCGTGAGAAAGCACGGCATCCCGAGCTGCTGGATCGTCACGCTCACCGCCTCTTTAAGACTTTTGTGATGCGGCCGGACCTCAAAAAAGAGATTGATCAGATACGTGGAGTTGATCACCGAGACGATCATGATCACCGGCGCGAGGAGCGAAGTCATCAGATTCAATTCCTGTCCCAAAAGCGAGATCGTCCCGAGCGTCCAGACGAGCGTCGTGAAGACGATCGACATGGAAAGGATCATGCAGGTAAAACTGCGGTAGATCAGGAATGTCATGACGACCAGGATCACGGAAATGACCGGCACAAAGACCATCTGATCGCGATGGATCAGATCAATAAATTCATACTGTTCGACCGGCGCTCCCGCCATATAAAACTTCACGCCCGGCTGTTCAAAATCGTCGAGGTAGGCTTTGAGCTGTTCGATGAACGCGCCGTTGGCCGCGGCGCTGTTTTTCTCCGCCGGCTTCAGAGAGACGATGATATTGGCGATCTTTCCGTCCTTGGAAACGATATTGCTGACATAGAGCTCGTTACGGAGCACTTCTTTTTTAACGTCTTCGATGGAGCGCTCGCCCTCGAAAACGCCCGCAAGCGCCGGCACGGTCTTGACGCCGAGCATCTTGTGCTTAATATCCATCGCGTTGGAAAGGCTGATCACGCGCTCCACCTGGGCGTAACTCGCGATGCCGTCGGTAATGCTTTTGAGCGTTTTGAGATGCTCCGGCGTGAAAAGATCCTCGGTCGACATGGCCACGGCGATCATCTGGTCGCTGCCGTACTTGACGCGATACTGCTGGTAATACTGATACTCCGGGGACTTCTTGATGAAGAGCGTTTCCATGGACGGATCGACGGCCAGCCGCGACACGGCGAACCCAAAGAAAAGCACGCTCAGGATCATGGCCAGGAGCACCGGCCAGCGGAAATGATGGACGAACTCTGCGAATTGGCGGAACATGGATTTATTTTAGCACAACGCTTAGTCCCAATACCCATCAATTTTAACGAAGTTGAAATTGGGGCAACCCCAACTACCATTTATGTAAAAAAATTCAAAGTTGGGGGTAGCGGACAACGCACAACGTTTTTGGGACTAGTCCCAATACCTATCATTCCGCCTTCAGCGGGATGGGGCAATCCCGACGACCCTCCATGAAAAGAAAATTAAAGTCGGGATAGGTTTTTTAGACTAAGTGCGAGTCCCAAGTCCCGATATTTCTTTCGGCGCAATATCCCAGACACAGGAAGCGGCGCGAGAGGCTCCGGAACCGAGCGGAACGCGAGTCTTGAAATCGTCCTGAAAACACATGCGGCTCGCTTTGTGGCAGTAATAGAGCCGCGCGTTCAGGATCACGGCCTTGGAGCCGGACGCCGGAGTGAAGATGAGTTGATAGGGAGTAACGAGCGGATTGAAATTTCTGTCCCGGACCGGGGCCGAAAGTGTTTCCGCCGCGTTTTCCGTCCGCCAGGTGAGCGTGAAAGGAGCGCCGCCGGTGAATTCGTAGCCCTCGGGGAACCGGAATGTGATCGCCAGGGTCGTGAACGCGGACCGGTCGGCGGTTTGAGGAGGCTTCGTAAGGAATACTCCCAGGGCCACAACGACCGCGGCCAGGGCCGTTCCATAAATGTATTTTTTCATCGTGTCTCTCCCTTGGAAA
>JAHFHJ010000004.1:0-7948 GCA_023246985.1 Candidatus Omnitrophota bacterium
GCGCCGTCGACCCCGCCGCCGCCCAAGAGCGTCGTATTGGCCGCATTGACAATAGCGTCCGCCTTGATCCTGGTAATATCGCCTTTGATGAATTCGATTTTTGTGCCCATCGCGATTGTCAGATCCGCATCCAATCTTTGAGCACCGGTTGATAGCCCCTGGCGGCAAGCATCGCCTTCATTTCTTCGACGTTCCGTTCATCCGAGATCTCAAACTGAGGAGGATTCCGCTTTCCAGGGAATCCGATCGTGTGGCCTCCGACGCGCGTCGTAGAACCGGCCGACATGCGCGTGACTCCCAGAGGTAAAAGATGCTCGCGCAAAGAGGCGCTTTCGCGCGTCGAAAGCGTGATCCCGAGCCGCGGCAGGAAGATCCTTAAAGCCATGATAATCTGCGCGATATTCTTGTCCGTCGCGGCCGCGGCTCCCTTGAAATCTCCGGCGTGCGGCCTCAGACGGGGAATCGAAGCGCCGATCTCGACTTCTCCGAACCGATCTTGAAGATCTTGCGCGTGAAGCCCCATCAGGAACGCTTCCTTGCGCCAGTCATTCAGACCCAGCAACGCTCCGATCGTCACGCTTCTCATACCGCTTTTCGCGGCGCGCTCCGGCGCGTCAAGACGGAAACGATAATCTCTTTTGGGCCCGCTCCGGTGTACCCGCCCATAGACCGCCTCGTCATAAGTCTCCTGATAGATCGTAAGTCCGTCCAGCCCCGAACGCGCGAGATCCGCGTACTCTTCTTCTGTCAGGGCATAAATTTCCGCGGAGATCGAACTGAAGTGTTTTTTCAGGATCCCGAGACATTCCCGGAGGTAAGCAAGCGAGCTCCGGACGCGTGAATCCCCCGTCAGGATTAGAAGATGCTCGATGCCTGTCGCGGCGATAAACGCCGCTTCTTTTTCAACTTCCTCCGGAGTCAAAACCCTGCGCGGCATTTTATTCCCGGCGTTAAATCCGCAGTACTCGCACTGATTCTCGCAGAAATTCGAAAGATACATGGGTGTGTAGAGCTGGATCGTTCTGCCGAAATGCTGCAGGGTCAGGCCATGCGCCTTTTGCGCCATCGGTTCCAGGAATTCCTCGGCGGCCGAAGAAAGCAGCGCTAAAAGTCTTTCGGGATCCCCCGCGTCGAAGCGGATCGAACGCTCTACCTCCCGCGGCGAAATATCCCGGAAGATCTTCTCGAAGGGAAGGTCGCTATATTTCAGAAGGGTTTCGTAATAGCTCATCGGCTAATTTTAATCCTGTCATGTGCGAGGACCTGCTTCTTGGGACGAGGCAATCTGCTTTAAAAACGAGATGGCTTCCCCCGGCTGCTTCGCTTTGCGAAGCAAAACGGCAGGGGTCGCAATGACGCATCGTTGACATTATGAGATTGAGTGCGTTTCATCCCGCAAAAAACCGGTCAGCGGGGACGATGCGGCGGCCTCGCTTCCGGAGGACGCAATCCCCGCGAGATAAGCCGTACGGCCCGCGGCCACGGCGTCTTTGAAGGCCCGCGCCATCGCTACGGGATCTCGCGCGATCGCGATGGCCGTATTCACGAGCACCGCCGCGCATCCCATTTCCATGCATTCACAGGCGTCGGCAGGACTGCCAAGCCCCGCGTCCACAATCACGGGTATCTTGATCTCGTGAACCAGGATCTGCACAAGCTCGCGGGTCTTCACACCCCGGTTACTGCCGATAGGAGAACCCAGCGGCATGACCGCCGCGGCACCCGCGTCCGCCATGCGCCTGGCCATGGAAAGGTCCGGACTCATGTAAGGGAGCGCGATAAATCCTTCTTTGACAAGAATCTCAACCGCTTTCAGCGTCTCAAGGTTGTCCGGCAAAAGATATTTGTTATCCTGGATCACTTCGATTTTGATCCAACTCCCGGCTCCGCTTGCCTTGGCCAACCGCGCGATGCGAACGGCTTCGTCGGCGTTCCGCGCCCCGGAAGTATTCATCATCAGGACGCATTTTTTCGGAATAAAATCAAGAATATTATCTGTTTTAGAACCGGCATCGACGCGCCTGAGCGCCACGGTCACGATATCCGCATCCGCGGCTTCGAGCGCTTGTTTCATGATCGGATAGTTTGCGAATTTTCCGGTCCCGATCAAAAGCCGGTTCTTGATCGAACGGCCGCCAAGCATCAGCAGGTCTTCCACGGTCCTCCGCCCCCCACAAAGCTGACAATCTCGATCGTGTCCTTGTCCCCAAGCGTAACTTGGGGCCAATCTCCCCGAGAAACGATGCGGAGGTTATGCTCCACCACGATTTTTTCGGGACATAACTGCCTGGCCTTAACGAGCGCGGCAAGGCTCAGAGGTCCTTCGACCGGCTCTTCTTTACCGTTGATCCTAAGGATCATGCACTTCACCTTTTCCCTTCGCTTTGAACAGCCTCGTCGTAAAACGCCGCAAAAGGCGACTACGAGAAAAGCGAGACCCAGTACCCGGTCATTATAACGCAGGTTAGCACCGGATGCCTGATGAAAAACCAATGCCTTGTGAAACGGTCACTCCGCCAGGGAAGACGGATTTTCCTCGGTTTGCGCGTCCAAAATAACGGAAGGCCTTGTCCGGCGCGAAATAAAATTCAAAAGATTCCGAACCACAAAATACTGCAGGACCACGCGCAGCCCGTGATACGCCACATAAGCGTACCCCGCCCCTTCCAGACGCCATACGGTGATCATCCAGCAGAGCATCGGAAAATACACGAGCGTCGGGAGAAATTGGATCCAAAAACTCAAATGGGCTCTCCCCATGGCCAGGATCATCGGCGACAGCGGCAACGCCGTAATGGCGATCCCGTTCGCGAACAGATACCAGACCGTCACGGCATAAGCCCCCAAAAATTCCCTGCCGGCCGTCAGATCAATGATCGGACGCCCCCAAACAACGAAGACCAGCCATGTGAAAAGCGATAACGCTCCCATGACATAGACCATTTTTTAACGATATGTTTGAAGTCGGCGTAGTTCCGCTTCGCCCAAAGCCGGGTCAGTTCGGGGTAAAGAGATTGGTAGAGCGGATTCGTAAGCCGGTCGAGTGACGCGCAGATTTTTTTCGCGAGTTTGTACAGACTGACGTTCGTAAGGCCGAGGAATTTCCCGACCATCAGGACGTCCAGTTCGCGGAACCCCACTTTCACGGACCCGGTCAGGTTCGTCGAGATCAAAAAATTCCATATCCCGGGGTAACGCCGCGTGATCCCCTTCAGCGGTTCAGCCCAAATTCGCGTAAAACCTCGTTTGTGAAGTTCGATCCAGGCCATGATCGTCAGTGAAACATAATCCACGATCTCGGTGAGCATCCAGACCCACAGAAATCCTTTAAACCCGTACCCGCGCATCCCGGCGTAAACCACCCCGAAGAATTTGACCGAAGCGCAGATAGATTTTTGGATCGAAAACAGTTTGAACTTGTCGAAGATCCTCAGAATTCCGGTAGGGACTCCCGAGACATCAAAGACAATGATCGCGCTATAGATCAAAGCGCATCCGACCATGTCCGGCGGCCAATGCTGCCACCGCCCGATCGCTCCGGCTAAAGCGAGGGACGCCGCGCAGCCCGCGAGCGCCGTGGAACCATCCACAAGTGTTCCGAATTTAACGAGTGCTTTAAAACCGCCGGTCTCTTTTTTTTCCAGAGCGTCTGAGCCGTATTTGATCATGAACTGCCAGGATTGGAAATTGACAAGCTTGTCCACGATGCGAACATACGCGTCGATCAAAACCAGCATCCCGAGCGCTTCCGTGCCGAGCGCGCGAGCCGTCACGGCAAAGGTCAAAACCCCGAGAACCGCGGAGACCGTATCCCCGCCGACGAGCAGACCCGTATTTTTGAAAAGTTTTCTGAAAGGACCGCTTGAAAAAATTTCCCGGACGGCCTGGATCATAAAATGCGGAATGCCTTTTTAAGATCAATCATTGAACAGATCCCGAAGGGCGAACTTCCGATCCGGGCAGACGGCGTGAAGCGCCGCAAGGATTTTATTCCTGGTCCCGGCCGTCAGCCGCCTTCCGTGGCGCCCTTTTTGCACCGCCTTATGGGAAAGCTGTTCCGTGGAAGCCGCGACCAGATCGTGATTCGAGAGTTTGAGTTCCGCCATCAATACGTTCAACGGCTGGATCCCGAGGGGGACAGTCCTTTTAGCCTCTTGAGAGGGACTGTTTCCTTTATTTTCATGGTTCATGACGGCAATTGACTCACGGCGGCGAGCAGCGCTTTATTCTCGGGATATTTCCGCAGCTGGGTGATGAGCGCCGTGATGGCCTCAAGGGGTTTTAAGCCCGCCAGCGCGCGGCGCATTCTTCGCGCGGACTCCAGCTCGTCGGCCGCAAAAAGAAGCTCTTCCTTACGAGTTCCGCTTTTGGAGATATCGACCGCCGGATAGACGCGTTGGTTCGAGATCTCGCGGGACAGAACGATTTCCATGTTGCCGGTCCCCTTGAATTCCTCAAAAATATACTGGTCCATCCGGCTTCCGGTGTCGACGAGGATCGTCGCGAGGATCGTGAGCGATCCGCCGTGCTCGATCTTGCGGGCAGACCCAAAGATGCGGCGCGGCACTTCGAGGGCTCGCGCGTCCACGCCTCCGGAGAGCGTCCGTCCGCTGGAGCGTTGTTCAGCGTTATGGACGCGCGCAAGCCGGGTGAGAGAATCCACCAACACCATGACATGCTCTCCGGCCAATACTTCACGGCAAACCTGTTGCATCAGCTCGTTCGCCGTCGCGATATGATGCTCATAAGGTTCATCCGAGGAAGACGCCCGGACTTCGGCCGTCACGCTTCGCCGGAAATCCGTGACCTCCTCGGGCCGCTCGTCGATCAAAAGACAATAAAGCTTCATCTCCGGCCGGCACTTCGCCACGGCCTGGCAGATATGTTTAAGGAAAGTCGTCTTCCCCGAGCCGGGAGGCGCAACGATCAGCCCGCGCTGTCCCATACCGATCGGACAGATCAGATCCATCACGCGCATGGTCATTTCTTTGGAACCGTCCTCGAGGCGGATGCGCGGGGACGGATCGATCGCGACACTTTCGCGGAATTTCCGAAGCGTTTCATCTTCCTGCGGCCGCGGGTAATCGCGCCTCGCAGGGTCATGGGCCGGGCGATGAGGCGCGCGTGAACCGCGTCTATGCGGATTGTGCGAATGCCGCGAGGACGGGTTCGATCTTAGCGAACGTTCGTGATTTAATCTTCTCATTTGTGAATTTTGTCCATTTCTATTTGGAGAGAGCGCCATTCACTCTCAGCGCTTTCGATCTGGATCTGGATCTCTTTGAGTTTGACCGTCCGTTCTTTGGAATAATGAAGCGGATTCTTGGCCATCTCCGCATGCATTTTGTCCCGTTCCGCGACGTAGTGTTTCATGCGTCCCTCGGCTTTATCCATCCGCTTTTGGATCTTTTTAATTTCGGCCTTTTGCTCGCTCTTCTTGGGATTTTGAGCCTCCGCAGGCGTTCCGGAAGAACCCGTTTTCACGGCGGGAACGGTCACGGGTTCCGCGTCGGTTTCCTGTTCTTCACCGCGCGCCACCTGTTCGAGGTGGTAGACATAATCTTCATAGCTTCCGTGATAATGACGAATACGGCCTTTTTTCACTTCCAGAATGCTCGAGGCCAGGAGATTCACGAAAGTCCGGTCGTGGCTGATGAAAACGACGGTGCCGGCGAACGATTGAAGCGCGCGGCCCAAGGCCTCCACGGTCTCGAAATCCAGATGGTTCGTCGGTTCGTCAAGAAGCAGCACATGACTTTTGGAAAGAAGAAGTCCCGCTAACGCGAGCCGGGCCCGTTCACCGCCGCTTAAAACTTTTACTTTTTTTTCGACTTCGTCGCCCCTAAAAAGAAAACATCCGGCCATGTTGAGCACATCCTGACGGATCACGCCCGGGGCGCTCTCCCGGAAAAGATAGGTGTAAACATCATCCTCGGGATCAAGCGCGGCAAAAACATGCTGAGCGTAATAAGCCACTTTAAGCCCCGTCCCCCACCGGAAGCTGCCGCCTTTGGACGCAAGATTTCCCGCAAGCGTCCTGAGGAATGTCGTTTTCCCCTCCCCGTTATTGCCGAGCACCGCCACGTGTTTCCCGCGGTCGATTTCGACCTGGATCCCGCGCGCGATGTCCTTTTCCGGATATCCGATCGTGAGATCCTCGCACGCGAGCGCGACTCCCGCCTTTGCTTCGACGGGAGGGATGTGGATCTTGACGGTGCTCATGGGATGCGCGATCTCGATCGTCTTGAGCTTCGCCAGTTGTTTCATTTTGGATTGAGCGCGTGTCGCCGTGGAAGCCTTGGCGCGAAAACGATCGATAAAGGCCTGCAGCTGCTCGCGCTTTTTGTCCATCCCCCGGTTATAGGCCTGTTGGTGCGCAAGCTGCTCTTCCTTGAATTCAAAATACTCCTCGATGTCCCCGGGATAAAGCGCAAGCTGGCCGTTCTCAACCTCAAGAGTATGATCGCAGGTCCGTTTCAGGAATTCCCGGTCGTGCGACACCACCAGGTACCCGCCTTTAAAATTCAGCAGAAAATTCTCGAGAAGGATCAAGGTGCTCAGATCGAGATAATTGCTTGGCTCGTCGAGGATCAAAAAATTGGGATCGCCTAAGAGCATCGCCGCAAGTTTGACGCGGGTCTGAAAACCTCCCGGGAGATTCCGCACGGCTTCTTCCAGCGTTTTGTTCTCGATCTGAAAGCGGGCCGCCATCTGAGCGCACTCCCAGTGTTCGCTGCGCGTCGTGCGCATCAGAAAATCCAGGACCTTTTCCCCGGGCCTGAATGTATCGTGCTGTTCAAGGTAGGAAAGACGGAGGGCGCTGTTGCGCGCAAGGGTGCCGCGGTCGGCCGACTCGTGGCCGGTAATGATGCGGCAAAGCGTGGATTTTCCGGCTCCATTCCTGCCGATTACGCCGATCTTTTGGTCGTCGGCAAAAGACGCGGTCGCGGCATCCAGGATTGTTACCGCGCCGTAAGCTTTATGAAGTTCATTGACTTGTAAAAGGACCGTCATGATCATCCGCCGATGAAGAAAGTGCGGTTTAAACCGAAGGATGTTTCTCGGTGAATTGAATGATCTGGTTCATCATTTCAACGGACTGAACGGGATAAAGACCCGAAGCGGATTCCGCGGAGAGCATCACATAATCCGTCCCGTCGAGGATCGCGTTCGCCACATCGCAAACTTCGGCGCGGGTCGGGATCGGGTGTTCGGTCATGCTCTCCAGCATTTGCGTCGCGGTGATCACGAATTTTTTCGCCTGGTTGCATTTCTTGATGATCTTTTTTTGGACATACGGCACTTCATAGATCGGGATGGAGATTCCCATGTCCCCGCGCGCGACCATGATCCCTTCGCAAACACTGATGATCCCGTCGATATTGCGGATCCCTTCCCGATTCTCGATCTTGGCGATGACGCCGCAGGCATAAGAATGACTCTTCAGATGCGCTCGAAGGTCCAGGATGTCCCGTTTGTTCCGCACAAAAGACTGGGCGATATAATCCACTTTGTGCGCGATGCAGAAATGGAGATCCTCCTTGTCCTTCCGAGTGAGGCCCGTGACATCCAGCTGGACGCCGGGAACATTGATCCCTTTGCGTTCCTTGATCACGCCGCCCACGATCACGCGCGTCTTAAGATTTTTTTTGTCACGGGCCTCAACCTTTAACGCGATGAGACCGTCATCGATGTAAACAGGCTGGCCGGGCTTGATCGGCTGAAGGGACCCCGCCCAGTCAAAGGGAATGCGGTTGCCTTCACCCAGAAGGTTCTCCGTCGTAAGCCAAAGGGTCTCGCGCCTTTTGACCTGGACCGGCTTCTTCCCCTTCAACTCGCCGATCCTCATGCGGTACCCTTCAAGATCCCCCAGGATCCGTATGTGGCGCCGATACTTTTTATTCAAATATCTCACAAGACGAATCTTTTCAAGATGCTCCGCGAGCGT
>JAHFHJ010000004.1:8048-11670 GCA_023246985.1 Candidatus Omnitrophota bacterium
TTTGTAGGGGCCGTCGCAAGCAACGCCGAGATAATCGGCTTGTTTTTTCGTGAGTAGTGTGAGCCGGGCGCCCAGTTTATCCAGATGGAGCCGGGCCACCTCTTCATCGAGTTTCTTGTCGAGACGGTAAACCCCGGGCTTTCTGGGATTCAGGGCCAGGTCGATCTGCGCGAGCGTCTGGTTCGTGAAAGAATTCGACATCACAAAACTCGGATGGCCCGTGGCACAGCCCAGGTTCACGAGACGGCCTTCCGCGAGAAGAATCACCGAGTGCCCGTCCTGGAAAACATACTTATCAACCTGCGGCTTGATGGGGATCCTTTTCACGCCGGGCCATTTCTGAAGTTGAGCGACCTGGATCTCATTGTCAAAATGTCCGATGTTGCAGACGATGGACTCGTCCTTCATCTTCGACATGTGTTCCGCCGTAATGACGTCGATATTCCCGGTGGTCGTCACGTAAATATCCCCGAGACCCAGCACGTCCTCGAGCCGCGCGACCTGAAACCCGGCCATCGCCGCCTGGAGCGCGCAGATCGGGTCGATCTCGGTGACAATGACGCGCGCGCCAAACCCGTGCATGGCTTGCGCGCTTCCTTTTCCGACATCGCCATAGCCCAGGATCACGGCCACCTTGCCCGCGATCATCACATCCGTCGCGCGCTTGATGCCATCCGCCAAGGATTCGCGGCAGCCGTAAAGGTTATCGAACTTGGATTTGGTCACCGAATCATTCACGTTGACGGCCGGGACCAGCAATTTTCCCTGTTCTTGCATCTTGTAGAGCCGATGGACGCCGGTCGTCGTTTCCTCAGAAACGCCTTCCCACTCCTTGACCACACCCCGCCATTTCCCGGGATCGTCCTTCAGGATCTTCTTCAAAAGCTTGAACAGCTCAATTTCGTCCTGCGTGTCGACCTTCTTATCGAGGATCTTGGGGTTCTTTTCGGCGTCATAACCCAGATGGATCATGAGCGTCGCGTCCCCTCCGTCATCCACAATGAGATTCGGTCCTTTGCCGCCCGGAAAATTGAGCGCCTGAAGCGTGCACCGCCAGTACTCCTCGAGCGTCTCCCCTTTCCACGCGAACACGGGAATCCCTTTGACGGCTAACGCGGCCGCAGCGTGGTCCTGCGTGGAAAAAATGTTGCAGGAGCACCAGCGGACATCCGCTCCGAGCTCCATCAGGGTCTCGATCAACACCGCGGTCTGGATCGTCATGTGGAGACTGCCCATGATCCGCTTCCCTTTCAACGGCTTCCGGGGTCCGTACTTGCGACGGGTCGCCATCAACCCCGGCATTTCCTTCTCAGCCATGTTGATCTCTTTGCGGCCCCAATCGGCAAGCGAGAGGTCCGCAACTTTGAAATCCTGAGTCTTCCTTTGGGGGATTTTTTCTTTTAGAATTTTAGGCATTATTTTCCACTTTTTTATTTCGCATAAATAAAGGGATCGGTCACCCTCATCGCTTTGCTTCGCGAAGCGAAACAACGGGGGTGACCGATCCCTTGTAGGGCGTTAAGCTGCGCAAGTGACTTTGCTGCAGCCGCAAGGGTCTTTAAGTTTTAAGGTTTTCCGGAGCGCATCGACCGCGTCTGTTTTTTCCCAGGTAAAACCGGCTTCCGAACGGCCGAAATGTCCGTACGCGGCGGTCTTGTTGTAAATAGGACGGCGAAGATCAAGCGTTGCGATGATCCCCTTGGGCGTGAAATCAAAGATCTTGCGGACCGCGGCAACGATTTCTTCATCGTCGATCCTGCTGGTCCCAAAGGTATCCACACGGATCGAAACGGGTTCCGCCACGCCGATCGCGTAGGAGACCTGAATCTCGCAACGCTTGGCAACACCGGCTGCCACAATGTTCTTGGCGACATAGCGGGCAAAGTACGCGGCCGAACGGTCCACTTTAGACGGATCCTTACCGCTGAAAGCGCCGCCGCCATGACGGCCCACACCGCCGTAGGTATCCACGATGATCTTGCGGCCCGTAAGACCGGTATCCCCATGCGGCCCGCCGACCTCAAAACGCCCGGTCGGATTGATGAAAATCTTCGTATGCTTGTCCATCAGGTTCGCCGGAATGACCTTCTTGATGACTTTTTCGGTCAGGTCTCTGGTGATCGTCGGAAGCGTCACGTCCCCGTCATGCTGGGAGCTGAGCACCACCGCGTCCACGCGGACCGGTTGATCGCCGCTATATTCCACCGTCACCTGACTTTTGGAGTCGGGGCGGAGATATTTAATCTTGCCGCTTTTTCGAACGGCCGTCAGATAGCGAACCAGTTTTTGGGCAAGCATGATCGGCAGCGGCATCAGTTCCTTCGTCTCATTCGACGCGTACCCGAACATCATGCCCTGATCCCCGGCACCGCCCGTATCCACGCCCATCGCGATATCGGGCGACTGCGTGTGGAGCGCAATGTCAATCTTGCAAGTTTTGTAATCGAATCCGATCGAAGGATCCACATAGCCGATCTTACGGATTATGTTCCGCGCGACTTTTTCAGCATCCACTTGAGTCTTGCTCGTGATCTCGCCGGCAATGGTTAAACGATCGGTCGTGGCCAAACATTCGCAAGCCACGCGCGAAGCGGGATCCCCCGCGAGATAAGCATCCAGAATCGCGTCCGAAATCTGATCGCAAACTTTGTCCGGATGCCCTTCGGAAACGGATTCCGAGGTAAAGAAAAAATGCCCTTTTTTCATGGCGGTGTTACTCCTTTGTTTTTGGGATTGATGCCCTTGAAACTTTCAAGGGCGTCATCCTGAGCGAAGCGCCAAAAGCACGAAGCCGAAGGATCTTCTTCGAGTCCCTTCGATCTGCCTTCGGCAGGCTCAGAGTGAGTGAGGCGTGAAATTTTCCGCCCCCTCAATTGACGAGGGCGTTGGCTTTCTGATAAGAGTCAAGGTCGCCTATATCCAACCATTTTCCCTTAAGAGAAAAAGCAAAAAGGCCCGAAGTTTCAGCCAGCCAACGCATATAATGGCCGGGTTGGTCCGTATTATGGCCGCTTGCGATATACCTGTCAAGCAAGCTCCCTGTCTCCTCGGGGAGCCAGTAGATACCGCTGGAGGCAAGCGTGGTGGCGGGTTGAAGCGGTTTTTCCTGGAATTCCAGGATCTTCCCTGCTTGATCGGTTCTGACAAGCCCGTAGCGCTTGGCCAGCTCCTTATCCCCCACATCATAAACCGCGATCACGCCATGAGGCCTTTTCGTTTTCCCAAAATCGATGAAAGAGACCAGATCAAAATCAAAAAAATTGTCCCCCGCGATCACCAAAAGATCGCACGGATCGATCTTTTTTGTCTTGATCACATACGCCAGGTCCCCGATCGCGCCAAGGCGGGTCTCATTGCTCGTCGTCCGGTCATTCACCACCTCCACCGGCCAGGGATACCGTGCTTTTGCGGCCCAAATCTCAAAATGTTCGGCGAATTTTTGATTGCTTACAAGATAAACCGCCTGAACACCCCGGACCTTTTCTACCCGCTCCAGGATCCACTCGAGGATGGGCTTAGGCCCGACCGGAAGCAGGGGCTTCGGCGTATTCTCGGTCAGCGGATAAAGGCGCGTCGCATATCCCGCGCAAAGGATAATGACTTTCAGCCCCATAAGTTCACC
>JAHFHJ010000004.1:11770-16622 GCA_023246985.1 Candidatus Omnitrophota bacterium
CGAACGGCTTTCTTGATACGATCGATGACGCGGATCGACAACGGATCCACCTTATAAAGTTTCGCAAGGCCGCAACTCGCCCAATCCCCCAGGAGGATCATTGAAAAAATACGGGCCAGGGCTCCTTCGCCGCGCGCCCTGAACTCCACGACTTGGGCGCCGTGCTCCCGGATCGCGTTCATTGCGACTTTCTTTTGTTGGCGCAGCCCATCGGGCTCGTTCCGGTCCGTCAGAAAGATCGCGACGGAACGCTTGATCTTGAACGCCGGGAAGATCCACCCCTCAACCTCATGATGGAACATCTCGGGCAGCGCCTCGCAGGATGCCAGCGTTTTCGCGTTCTCGGCGAACTGGGTCCGCCACCGGAGCGCCACGGATTGCATCAACCCGCCCCCATAGATCGCGATGTTCTTATTGAAAAGCTGTTTCGCGAGCTTGCGCGACGCCGCTTCGGGGAAACGGCTTACCCTTCGAAGCGTTTCCTGAATTTCCTTCCCGGAGACCGAGAACCACCGACAGCGCATAAAAAGAAAAAGAAGCGAGAAAGTCATATATCCGATTGCGAAACGCGGCGGATATCCCTGGGGCAGACGGAAAAGCGGGATCTTCCTCCTGAGAGCTTCCTTTGCGAGCCATCCTCCCGATGCCACGACGAGCAAATGAGCTTTCCGGGCGACCGCCTGCTCGAAGATCGACCGAACCTCCCGCGTATTGCCGGAATAGCTGGAAAGGATCACGATCGTTCTGGAATCGACCCATTCGGGAAGACGCGAGGTTCGGTTCACCGTCCAGTGGATACGCGAGCGGCTCTGCGCAAGGGTCCCGAGGATGTCCCCGCTGATCGCGGAACCCCCCATCCCGCAATAAAGAACTTTTTCGGGCCTTTTGACAAATGAGGACGGCAGACTGATCCCTGCGGCGATCGTACGTGCTTTGAGGATCTGATGGGCCAGATCCTTCAGGTAAACTTCCATTATTCGTCCGCGAGCTCCACGCAAACATCCCGGAGCTTGCCCTTCAAAAAAGCGTAGATCTCTTTACCCGTGTGAAGCGCGAGAGCCCTTTGGGCGATCTCTTTGGCGTCGGAATAACGGATCGAGCGGATCGCCTTTTTGATCTTGGGCAGCGTCACCGGACTGGCGCTGATTTCATCGATCCCGAGCCCCACCAGAAGAATCGCGATCGCCGGATCCGAGGACATTTCCCCGCAGCTCCCCACCCAGATATTGTGCCCATGACCGTTACGGATCGTCAGATCGATCAGACGAACAATCGCCGGATGGGTCGGCTCGTAAAGATAGGCAATCTTTTCATTCATGCGGTCGATCGCCAACGTGTACTGGATCAGGTCGTTCGTGCCGAGAGAAAAGAAATCCACTTCCTTGGCGAGCACATCGCTTGCCAACGCCGCGGACGGGATCTCGATCATGGCCCCGACATGAATATCTTTATGGAACGCCAGGCCTTCTCTTTCAAGCTCAACCTTCGCTTCTTTCAGGATCTCTCTGGCGGCACGGACCTCGTAAACGCTCGCAACCATGGGATACATGATCTTAAGATCCCCATGCGCGCTGGCCCGAAGGATCGCGCGAAGCTGCGTTTTAAAGATATCCTTGCGCGTCAGACAGAAGCGGATCGCGCGCCAGCCGAGGTACGGGTTCATCTCGTGCGGGATCTCCAGCGTGGAAGCGAACTTATCGCCGCCGAGATCCAGCGTCCGGATGATCACCGAACGCGAGCGCATCCCCTCGGCGACTTTACGATAAGCTTCGTACTGTTCCTGCTCGGTCGGAAGCGTGGTCCTGTTCATATAAAAATATTCCGTACGGTAAAGCCCGACGCCGTCCGCGCCATGGGAGAGAGCCGAAGACACTTCATGATGAAATTCGATATTCGCGGCAAGCGTGATGCGTTTCCCATCCAGCGTCTCCGCGGGAAGTTCGCGCAATTTATCGAGTTCGCTCGTCAGCTGGAGAAACTCGTTCCCTTGACGGGAGAACTTGTCGTAGGTCGCCGAATCCGGACTCAGAACCACGACCCCGTGCGTGCCATCCACGATGACTGAGTCATTGTCCTGGACCTCGCCGACGATCTTTTCGATCCCGACGATGGCCGGGATTTCCATCGATCTTCCAAGAATCGCCGTGTGCGACGTCGGCCCGCCGATCTCGGTAACGAATGCGATCACTTTGTTCTTATCGAGTAAAGCCGTGTCCGAGGGCGAAAGATCGTGCGAGACGATGATGACCTTCCCCTGGAGATCCTCAAGACGTTTTTTCTCTTCTCCGCAGAGATTGCCCAGAAGGCGTTTTCCGACGTCGCGAATATCCGAAATGCGCTCTTTGAGATATTCGTCATTGATTTTGGAAAAAGCTTTGAAGTAACGCTGGATCACCGTCGCGAACGCGTATTCCGCCCCCGCTTTTTCGCTCTTGATCACTTCGATCACATCCTCGATCAGGGTGCGGTCCTCAAGGATCAAAAGATGGGCCATAAAAATATCCGAACTTTCCCGGCCGATCTGGTCGGAGAGCTTCCGGCGGATGTTGAGGATTTCGGTGCGGGTGCGCGTCAGGGCGTCCTCAAATCGCGCGATCTCGTTGGAGATTTGCTCCGGACCCACGGCCCGCTTGGGAAGATTGAAGGATTCGCCGCTGTGGAGGACGAACACCTTTCCGATCGCGATGCCCGGCGAGACGCCGATCCCCTGAAATTCTTTCATGGCTTATTCTCCGAAATTGGATTCGATAAATTTTCCGAGCGCTTCCATCGCCGCCGCGGCGTCTTTGCCGGCCGTGCGCACCGTGATGGAAGAACCTTTTTCCGCCGCGAGCGTCATGATGCCCATGATCGACTTTCCGTCGATCTTGAGCTCTTCTTTCTGCACCTCGACCGCCGCTTCAAAGCGGTTCGCAGTCTGGACAAAAACCGCCGCGGGCCGGGCATGGAGTCCCAGTTTGTTGCCGATCACGAAGATCTTTTCGACCGTTTCTTGCCCGGATCTCTTCCGCCGCGAAGTCATGGCCGCATCATTCTTTCTCTGGCCGGATGCGTTCCTGATAATGCTCCAAAATGAGTTTCATCAGAAGTTCCGAATCATGCCGGACCTGCTCGCCCGCCTGGAGAACGTCCCCTTGAATGACCTGATAACCTTTTTCACGGATCTTTTCAAGATCGAGTTTGACGGGCGCGGCACCTTGTTGCGCGTAACGCTGAAGCATCGCTTGCGGGATCACCCCCGTATTCACAAAGCAGGCATCCACGATTCGGCGGTCCGTATGCTCCAGGATCACGTTCAAATGGTCCCACGCGCTCATTCCCGTGGTTTCTCCGGGCTGCGTCATCGCGTTCATGATATAGACCTTGTAGGCGTCCGAACGAAGCACCGCATCGCATATTTCCCTGATTAAAAGATTCGGTAAAATACTGGTATAGAGACTTCCCGGGCCCATGATCACAAGATCCGCGATCTCGATCGCATCGAGTGCCTCCTGGCACGCCTTGCAATCATCCGGCCGGAGACGAATGCTGCGAAGCGGCTTTTTCAAATCCGTAATATTCGTCTCGCCCTCGGCTGAAGTTCCGTCCATGAATTCCCCCATGAGCGTCACTTTTTCAAGCGTCGAGGGAAGCACCCGTCCCCGGATCGCCAGAACCTTGCTGGATTCCGCGATCGCCTTCTCAAAATCTCCCGTCACCATCGAAAGCGCGGTAATAAAAAGATTCCCGAAGCTATGTCCCTTTAACCCTTCGCCGAGCTCAAAACGATACTGAAAAAGATCGCGGATGAGCGGCCCCGCGTCCGCAAGCGCCACCAGACAGTTTCGGATATCTCCCGGCGGCAGCATGTCCATTTCATCGCGCAAGCGGCCCGAACTTCCGCCCGTATCCGTCACGGTCACGATCGCGGTAATATTGCTCGTAAACGCCTTGATGCCGGAAAGCATGGTGCTCAATCCGGTCCCGCCGCCGATCGCCACCACCCGCGGCCCGTGCAGCAAGGATTCCACCCGCCGTTTTTGATAAACGATGTCCACCAGCGAACTGTCTCCGTTCAAGGGCATCAACGCCCGCACGAAGATCCTCACCATGTTTTTGATTGAGGTATAAATGAGAAAGATCCCGAGGATCAAAAGTGCCGTTGCGAACGAGGCCAGCATCACGCTCGTCTTGGCCATGGCCTGCACGGTCAGAAGCGCCACGACCACGTTGAATCCCAACCCCAGAGCGCAGAGAAAGATCCAGCGTTTGATGCCGATGCCCGGATAGAGCCACTTGAAAAATTTCATGGAAAGTCGCCCCGGAACCGGTCCGGATCAGCCATGGCGGTTTTCTTCCTTCGCGATCAGATCGAAAATGTCCTTCGGGGTTTTGCACTTCCGGATCAGTTCGCAGAAATAGACGTCCCGGAGAAGTCTTGAGATCTGGGCCAACGCCTTAAGATGCGGCCCCGCCGTGTCCTTGGGCGCGACCAGCAGGAAAAAGATATAAACCGGTTCGCCGTCCAGCGCTTCGAAGTTCACGCCCTTGTGGCTCACGCCGAGTACGGCCACGAGCCCGTCTACTTTGTCGGTTTTCCCGTGCGGGATCGCGATTCCCTGCCCGATGCCTGTGGAACCGAGGTTTTCGCGTTCGACCAAAGCGCGCAGAATGTTTTTCTTATCCCCTATGTCCTTGACCTCGGCCAAAAGATCGACCATTTCTTTTAAAACACTTTCTTTGTCGGTCGCCTCGAGATCGACTTTGACGCCCTTCACGCTGAGAAAATCGGTGATCTTCATGGATCTGTTCCTCCGGATTGAAAAGGTATTGGGACTTTACTGTCTGAGTTTACGCGATGAACCCCTTCTCT
>JAHFHJ010000004.1:16722-30900 GCA_023246985.1 Candidatus Omnitrophota bacterium
ATTAGAATCCCGGCTCGATGAGCCCGTGACTCTCGTCCTTGCGTTTATGGATCACATTCACAATGTTGGTATTCTGGTTCATGAAAACAAGAAAAGGCTCCGGAGAGATCTCCAGCTGAAGGCTCGCCTCTTCGACCGACATCGGCTTGGGCGCGAACGCCGGTGAACGGACAATCTTCGGGTGATCTTCCGGCAGGATATTTTCCTCTTCGATCATGCCGAGAGCCCGGGCAACTTTCGCCGAATCTTTGGGGTTTTGTTTGTGATGATCTTTGGACTTCGCGCGGAATTTTTTCAACTGTTTTTCGACGCGCTCATAGGCTTCATCCATCGCTGCGAAGATATTATCCTTGGCCTCTCCCATCCCGAAGGCGTGAAAATTCTTGGCCGCGAGCGTGATCTCGGCCTTAAAAATATACTTCTCCTTTTTAAGAAAAACATGCGCTTCTACGAGGCGCGGCGCGTATTTCTCGAATTTGGGAAGCCGCTCCTCCAGATGCTCTTTCATGCCTTCGGTGATTTTAAGATTCTGTCCTGAAAAACGGATATCCACGATGCTTGTCCTCCTTGGGGGTCTGGATGATCGTCCGGAAATTCGGGCGCTGAATTACGCCAAAATAAACCTTTCTCCCAGATAGATTTCTCTGGCCTTGGGATCGGAGGCAAGAAATTCAGAAGTTCCGGAAACTTCGACCTTGCCTTCAAAAAGAAGATAAGAACGATCGGTAATCGAAAGCGTTTCGCGGACACTGTGATCCGTCAACAGAATGCTCAGCCCCTGAGCTTTGAGCCTTTGGAGGATTTTCTGCACTTCGAAGACCGCGATGGGATCCACGCCGCTGAACGGTTCGTCCAAAAGGATCAGCGCGGGGTTTGTGACCAGCGCGCGCGTGATCTCAAGGCGGCGCCGCTCTCCGCCCGAAAGCGTATAGGCCTTGTTCTTCGCAAGATAAGCGATATCGAGATCGTTCAGAAGTCGCTTGAGGCGACGGTCGCGTTCTTCCTGCGGGATCTCCAGCGTTTCCAGAATCGCCATGATGTTTTCTTCGACGGTCAGTTTTCTGAAAATGGACGGCTCCTGCGACAGATAACCGATCCCCAGCCGAGCCCGCTCGAACATCGGAAGATTTGTGATGTCTTCGCCGCGGAAAAGGATTTGTCCGGAATCCGGACGAATGACGCCGACCACCATATAGAACGAGGTGGTCTTGCCGGCGCCGTTCGGACCCAAAAGTCCTACGATTTCGCCGCGCGAGACCTGAATGTTCACTCCGTTGACGACGGCGCGCCCCTTGTAGCTTTTTACGATATTTTTCGTCTCAAGGAGATTCACGATCCGCGCGCTCCTTTTCCGAGGGATGAGGGGGTATCGCCGCTGAAATAAAGGGCCTCGGTATCCCCGCCCAGGATGATCCGCCCTTCGTCCGCCAGATAGATCACGCTGTCCGAATAGGTCTTGTTGCCGTCCGGATTTGCGATCACCACGTCCCCCGCGGCCACGATCTTGGAGACCCGGCGGCTCACGCGGTTGTAATAGACGTCCATGGTATTGGCCGTAAGTTTCCCCCGCGAATCCTGCGCCACAACGTTATCTTTAAAATGCGCGATGTTCTTTTCGTAATCAATCACAAGAGTCCCGTCGCAGGTGATCGTCGTCGGCCCGGTCTTTTTGTCCTCGGGGTTCTGCACCACCACGGTCACATTCTTCTGAAACTTTACTTTCTTTAAACGCGTATCGGCCCGCGCGCCGGTACCTTCCACATTGATGTTGTCCTTCTTGACCTGGGTCGGCAGATCCGTCTCCACGATATGCTCCGAGGGATGCAGGTCCAGAGCCTCCGTCATGAGCCGGGTTCCGTCATCCGTCGTGGCCACGACATTCTGCTCGATATGGATCTTGTTCTTTTTCTTGTCGTACTCTCCGCGGTCCGCGGTCACGGTCACCGGCACTTCTTCGGCATAGGCCTTGGCCATCACATTCATCAGTTGAACCGTATTGGAAAGAATATCCGCCGAATCGCCTTCGATCTCAATCTCGCGCTGGCCCTCGGGGGTATATTTGGTAAATGAAAAAGAGAAAACTTTTTGCGGTCTTTTTTCAGAGGGTTTCTCCGCGACGCGTTCCGCGCGTTGTTTGCGGGTGATGACCACCTGCGCCTGAACAAAGAACACGTAGAACACCACCAGTGCGGCAAAAATAAAAATAAGACGTTTGATCATGAGCGTTTCACTGTCTCCTTAAGTTCCGTTTGGGACGCCGTTTTCCAGCGGTCATGCATCCATCCCCACTGATCCGGATACTCGCGGATCACCTCTTCAAATTTTTTCATCCAAGCTTCGGTGTATTTCCGGATGGAAGTTTGCCGGTCCCCATGCTCGACGCGCGGCCGCAACACATCGCCCAAAAGAAGTTTGTAGCGATTCCCCGGCATCCGGACCATAAAGGCCGGAAGGATCGGCGCTTCCGCCGCCATCGCGATCTTCACGGGAGCGACGGTGGTAAAAGCCGGGACCCCAAAAAAATCCGCAAAGATACCGCGCACCCGGTCCCTATCCTGATCGGGCAAAAGCCCCACGATCTCACCCGCCTTGAGGTGCTTGTGGATTTTCCGGACGGCCTCATCTTGATAAATCGTCTGAACTCCCACGGAAGCGCGCAACCCTACGATCCATCGGTTGTACGGCTCATAATAGATCCGCCGACCGACCACGCCTCCCCGGAAACCCTGAAGGCCGAGGATGCCGGCCAAAAGTTCCCAGTTTCCCACGTGCGCCGTCATTATAATGAGCCCCTTCCCTTCTTGCAAAATATCTTTGCAGACGGAATAGGCCTCCCCGGTCTCCACAAAAGAGTCTGCCTTTTCGCGCGAAAGCCGCGCGAAACGCAAAAAATCAACGGCCGTCTGAAGCATATGCCCCATGACCCGGCGGCCGATCGTTTCCTGCTCCCCCGGGGTTTTCGTATCCCCATAGGCAAGCTTCAGGTTTTCAAGAATCTTCGTTCTTTGCCGCGAAACAAGCTCAAAACTCAAATGTCCCGCGCCCCTCGCCAGTGCGAGAGCCCAGTCGCGCGGCAGAATCAGCAATATTCCCGCCCCAAGACGGGTTAAAAGATAAAGTGGATAACGGTAGAACCTGCGCTTGGCCATGAGCGGATCAGACCCGTCCCGCCCTCATCAGGTCTTGAACATCCAGGAGACCCACGACGCGCCGGGCTTTGTCCACCACCGGAAGTTCATCGATGCGGAGAGTCTCCATGATATGGAACGCCTCTTCCGCGAGCTTATCTTTCTGAATAAAGCGCGGCTTGAGCGTGGCCCATCGGATCACGGGCCGGCTTAGGATTTTTTCTCCCTGCGACTTGAGATGGCGCCGGAGATCTCCGTCCGTAAAAACGCCGGCGAGCTTTCCCTGGGCATTCACGATCGTGCAGCTGCCGGCCCGGGAAGCCGTGATCTTGAGAAGCGCCTGACGCACGGTCGTTTTGACTCCCACGATCGGATTCGACTTCCCCGTACGCATGATGTCCCCGACCTTCAAAAGCTTTCTTCCGAGACTGCCCGCCGGATGAAGTTCCGCGAAATCCTCGGAACGGAAACCTTTTTTCTTGAGAAGCGAAAGAGCGAGGGCATCCCCCATCGCGAGAGAAACCGTGGTCGAAGTCGAAGGGGCCAAATTCAAAGGGCACGCTTCCCGGCGCACGCCAAGATCCAGCACAATGTCCGCATGACGGCCGAGCGTG
This sequence comes from Candidatus Omnitrophota bacterium, assembly GCA_023246985.1. Taxonomy (GTDB): domain Bacteria; phylum Omnitrophota; class Omnitrophia; order Omnitrophales; family Aquincolibacteriaceae; genus Aquincolibacterium. The sequence goes on from JAHFHJ010000004.1 coordinate 20,465, forward strand.
GATCCCGGAACGCTCGTGAGGGCAATGAGTTTCACGCCTTTTTTCTTAAGGAGCGGCAAAAGCCTCACGATCTCTTCGCTTTCCCCGCTTTGAGAGATCGCCATCATAAGGTCTTGGGAGGTCACCATTCCAAAATCGCCGTGCACCGCTTCCGCGGGATGAAGATAAAAGCTGGGCGTGCCGGTGGAAGCCAGAGTCGCCGCGATCTTGCGGGCGATAAAACCCGGCTTTCCCATCCCGGTAAGGATCACGCGGCCTTGACACTCCGCCATCCCCTTGACCGCCGTCTCAAAATCCTTGCCGATCCTGGAACGAAGACGCGAAATGGCAAGGGCTTCGATCTTCAAAACTCCTTGAGCGAGCCGAATGACGCTTGATTTTTTCATGGCTTAATTTTTCTCGATCGCATATTTTTTGAGCGCGATCAGTCGGGTCAATAAGGATCCGAGCCTGGAAAGCGCCAGCGCGTTCGGCCCGTCCGAAAGCGCCTTGGAAGGATTCTCGTGAATCTCCATAAAAACGGCGTCCGCTCCGGCCACCACCGCGCAGCGCGCAAGCATCGGAATGAATTCCGACATGCCGCCCGAGGCCGTGCCCTGTCCGCCCGGGATTTGCACCGAATGCGTGGCGTCATAGATCACGGGATATCCGAACCCGCGCATAATGGGGATCGCCCGGAAATCATTGACAAGGTTATTGTAGCCAAAACTCGTGCCGCGTTCCGTGAGAAGGATCTTTTTGCATCCCGCTTCTTCGAGCTTGCGAATCATGTTCTTTGCTTCCCACGGGGAAAGAAATTGACCTTTTTTCACATTGACGATCCGACCCGTCGCCGCGGCCGCAAGCAAGAGATCGGTTTGGCGGCAAAGAAATGCCGGGATCTGAAGGATATCGGCAACCTCGGACGCCGGTCCGGCCTGCTCGGACGTGTGAAAATCCGTCAGAACGGGAAGCCGGAATTCTTTTTTGACGCGCGCGAGAATCTTCAACCCTTTTTCAAGGCCGGGACCGCGGAACGAACGGATCGAGGAACGGTTCGCCTTATCAAAGCTTGCTTTAAAAACATACGGAACTCTAAGCGCGCGCGTAATCTTTGAGATCTTTTCCGCAAGGCGCAAGGTACTTTTCTCATCCTCGATCACGCACGGTCCGCCGATCAGGACGAGCTTGCGCGGATTCCCAAAGACGATAGACCCTAAAATAACTTTATGCATGCGCTTCGCCGTTCTCCCGCGGCGGGGCTTGCTCCGCAAGGACTTCCGGAATCGCGGGCGCGGGAATCCCGGCGCCATGCGCTTCCTGATAAAACAGGGCATGGCGGATGAATTCCTGGAAAAGCGGGTGGGCCCTGTCCGGTTTGGATTTAAACTCCGGATGGAACTGAACCGCAAGGAACCACGGATGATCTTCCAACTCGATTATCTCGACGAGCTTGCCGCTTGGGGAAATGCCGGAAAGTTTCATTCCGGCTTTTTGAAATTTTTCGCGGTATTCGTTATTAAACTCATAACGGTGGCGATGACGCTCCGAAATCTCGTCCGCTTTGTAAGCCTTGTGCGCGAGCGTATCTTTTTTGACCTGGCATGGAAAGGCGCCGAGCCTCATGGTGCCTCCCATATCTTTCACGTTCTGCTGTTCTTCCAGAAGGCTGATCACCGGGAACGGCGTCTTCTTGTTAAACTCCGTGGAATGCGCTCCCTTCATGTCTAACGCATTGCGCGCAAACTCGATCACCGCGCACTGCATCCCGAGACAGATTCCGAAAAAGGGCACTTGGCGCTCGCGGGCAAATCGGATCGCGTTGAGCTTGCCCTCGATCCCCCGCGTCCCAAACCCGCCCGGCACCAGAATGCCGGAAACACCCTGAAGCTGTCCCATCGCCCGCGCGCTCTCGAGCTTTTCGGAATTGATCCTCTTGATCACCACGCCGGTATCGTTGGCGATCCCGCCGTGTTTCAAAGATTCGCAGACGGACTTGTAGGCGTCCTGAAGCTCAATGTACTTGCCGACCAGGGCAATCTTGACCCATTGTTTCGGATGAAGCGCCTTATCGACCACGTTTTTTTTCCAATGCTGCAAACTTCCCGACTTGTATTCGATCTTAAGTTTTTGACAAATGACCTTGTCAATTCCTTCGGCCTTGAACGCGAGCGGACATTCGTAGATCGACGCCACATCGCGAGCCTCGATCACGGCTTCGGACTCGACATTACAAAAAAGCGCGATCTTATCCTTCATCGCCTGATCGATCTTCTTCTCCGTACGGCAGATCAGAATGTCCGGTTGGATACCAATCTCGCGAAGGGTTCCGACGCTGTGCTGCGTGGGCTTGGTCTTGAGCTCTCCGGCGGCCTTGATATAGGGAACGAGCGTCAGATGGATAAAAAGGGAATTCTCGCGGCCGACCTCATGGCGAAATTGTCTTGCGGCCTCCAGGAACGGCAGGGATTCGATGTCGCCGGCCGTACCGCCGACTTCCGAGATTACCACGTCGTAGCGCTTATTACGCGAGACCTCGCGAATGCGCTCCTTGATGGCGTTCGTGATATGCGGTACCACTTGCACCGTGCCGCCCAAATAATCCCCGCGACGCTCCTTGGCGATCACGCTGTAATAGATTTGCCCGCTCGTCACGTTGTTCTCGCGGCCCAGCGTGCCGTGCGTAAAACGTTCGTAGTGCCCGAGATCTAAATCCGTCTCCGCGCCGTCATCGGTCACATAGACTTCCCCGTGCTGGTAGGGATTCATCGTCCCCGGATCCACATTCAGATAAGGGTCCAGTTTCTGGAGCGCGACTTTGAGTCCCTTCGCCTCAAGGATCTTCGCGATGGACGCGGAGGCAATGCCTTTGCCCAGAGATGAGACCACGCCGCCTGTGACAAAAATATGTTTTGGCATTTTCAATTCCTCGCGGGATTCGCGCTCAACCGTTTCTCGACCTCTCGCAGGTCCTCTTCCGTATCCACGCTGATGAAATCATACGCCGTTTCGATCACGCGAATGGAACGGCCCCTTTCAAGGATCCGTAATTGCTCCAGCTTTTCGACATCTTCCAGGATTCCCGGCTCCCAGGCAACAAATTTTAAAAGAAAATCCCGGCGGTACCCGTACACGCCCAGATGTTTCAAAAAACTGAACGCGCGCTTTTGTTTTCCCTGGGAAAACGGGATCGCGGCGCGCGAAAAATAAAGAGCGTCACCCGCCGCGTCACAAACCACTTTGACGACATTCGGATTCCCGAAGCCGGCTTGATCCGTCACGCGGACGGCCAGGGTTAAAACTTCCACGTCTTTTGATCTTCCGAAAACAGGCACCATGGCGTCAAGCGCTTGGGGGTCCACGAGCGGCTGATCGCCCTGGATATTGATCACGATATCGTGTTTGAAATGCTCCAGGACCTCGGCGACGCGCGAAGTGCCGTTCGGATGGTCCTGACGCGTCATGATCGCCCTGCCGCCGAATCCTTCGACCGCTTTTTGGATGCGCATGTCGTCGGTGGCTACGATCACCTCCGCGAGACGTTTCGCCCGCTTCGCGCGCTCCCACACGTGCTGGATCATGGGCTTGCCGCTAATGGCGCGGAGGATCTTTTCAGGAAGACGCGTGGAACCTAACCGGGCGGGAATAACGCCAAGGGCTTTCATCAAAGGATCCTGAAATCCCAATATCCGGGAAACAAGCCCCAAACAATGCCCAAAAACCAAGTTCCAAAACTCAAACGGTTTTGTTTGACGCTTTGAGATTTGAATATTGAATTTTGTTTGGTTATGGTGTTTTGGAAATGGGTCATGATGCTTTTTTGATTGCTTCTTCGAGCTCTTCGGGAGCGACCGTCGCGGTCCCGAGCTTACCGACCACAATGCCGGCGGCGAGATTGGCGATCTGGGCGGCCTCCTGCATCTTGGCGCCTGCCGCCAACGCGAGCGCGAGCGTCGCGATCACCGTATCCCCCGCGCCGGAAACGTCAAAAACTTCGCGGGCGGCGGTCGGGACCCGAGTCAGCTTCCTGTTTTTTTCAAAAAGCGCCATGCCGTCCTCGCCCAGCGTGATGAGCACGGAATCAAGCTTCAATTTCTTCATCAGTCCCCATCCCACCGTTTCCAGTTCCGGCGTTTGATGGCACGCACCGTGCGTCCGTTCATAGCCGACATAGGCCTCGCTGCGATTCGGGGTGATGCAGGTCACGCCCTGATAATACACAAAATGTTTTTCCTTCGGATCCACGAGCACGGGTTTTTTGAATTTCTTGGCGAGGCGCACAATCTCTTTTAAAAGAAAGGGCTGCATGACGCCTTTACCGTAATCCTCAAGAATCACGACATCCATGCGCTTGATATTTTCGCGGACAAATTTCAGGATCTTCAGGAGATCGGCTTTGGAAACATCGTCGGTCTTTTCGCGGTCAAAGCGGACGACTTGCTGGGAGTGCGCGATCACGCGGGTTTTAAGCGATGTCGGACGCGTCGGATCATAAACGATCCCGCCGGTCTCGATGCCCTGCTTGCGCATGACTTTGAGCAGCACGCGTCCGTAAAGGTCACGGCCCACGATTCCGCAGGGACAAACCTGCCCCCGGAGGGAACGGATATTATTCGCCACGTTGAGGGAACCGCCCGGCATAAAGGATTCCCTCTCGACTTTGACGACCGGCACCGGAGCCTCGGGGGAAATGCGCTTCACGCTTCCCCAGACAAACTGGTCCAGAATGAAATCCCCGATCACAAGAATATGGGTTTTTTTGAATCCTTCGAGGATTTCAAAAAAGCGTTTTTTTTCAGCGGCTGTAAGAGTAAGAGTATTTTTCATAGGGGGTTAGGCCGATTTACGAAGGGGTTATGATAACATCCGCTTCCCAGAGTGTCAACGAAAGGAAATAGTTATAACCTATTCAAAATAAAAGAGTTGCGGCGCTCCGCACCGGTCTCTTGACGGGAAGAAAAAATCGAGGGTTATTTCTTGTCGCCGGGACAGGAAGAACAATCACCGGCACAAGCCGGAGCTGAGGGGGTCTTCTTTTTTTCCACATCCTTCTTGGCCGCGTCCTTGTAGTCTTTTGAGCGGTAGTCAGTCTGATGAAAGCCGCTTCCCTTGAAAAGCACCCCCGCTCCGCCCGAGATCACCCGATGAACCCGGATCTTTCCGCACTCGGGACATTTTTTGACGGCCTTCTCGGTCATGGATTGATATTTCTCGAACCGGTGGCCGCACGCCCCGCATTCATACTCATAAGTCGGCATACACACGATCTCCTTTGAAAGCACGCATGATAGGAACAAAAAGAATCATTTCAATCCGTTCGAGGATGCTCAACCCGGATCATATTGGACAAGGGTCGCGGTAATATCTCCCAGAACGGGAATTTTTACTTTCATGACGAGCGGGATGCGGCGCTCGTCCATGCTCATCCACCCGCGTACCTTTCCGCGCCGGACAAAAAATCCTTCAAAAAAAATAAGGGGCTCGACCTCCACGGCCCGAAAAGTGCCGACGCCGTCGATCTTCATTTCCTGAATGCCGTGCGTGACAACCTCAAGGTCCCAATTCTTTTCGTCGGCGTTGACCGGGATCGTGATCTTGGAGCCCGGCTTCACGTCCTGAAGGCGGATCCAGTAACCGCAGGAGATCTGATCCTGGGCATTCTTCGCGATCAACATTTCTTTACGGCTGTGATCCTTGAACGAGTAGAACTTCCCGGTATGTTTTTCCTGATCATACTCCGTCATCTTGTGCGTTTGATAGCGCCCTTCGCTGATCTCTTTTTCATATTTGAGAGAATAAAAATGCTCCGCGTCAATAGAAGTGTGATGCGTGTCCCGGACTTTATAGATCCATTCAAGCACGGGACGCGAACGGATGCTGATCTCCACGGGGTAGGCATCACGGCCATTCACCTTGACGAGTTTCCCGACCTCGGATTCCGCTTCCCCCACGGTCATTCCGAGGCAGGTGATCTTGAATTTCATCTTTTCACCGGGAAACATCTTTCCGGCGGGCTTGTCCTGGCTTCTATTTTCTTTTCCCGGAAGGTCGCCGGGGCGAGTCCCATGAACCTTTAACTTTTCTGACGGGGCATGGGGCTTGTCGGAGGCCGGAAATATTTTTTCGGTTTCTCCCGCGAAAGCGAAAAATGAGAAAAGGAAGAACAAAATGGTCATTTCCGCGAAGGCGGGAATCCAGAGCTGGGATCCCCGCCCTGCCAAAAGCAGGCCTTCGGGGATGATCTGCTTGTGTAAATGATTGATGACTCGCATAGCGTTAATGACGGATACCGCCGTCGAGACCGATCACGATCTTTTTGACGGGTAACCGGGTTCCGGAAAGCCCCGCCGCCTCCTGAACGATGCGGAAAAGACCGGAACAACACGGCACTTCCATGATCACGACGGTCAGCGAATACACGGTGTTGTTCTTCAGAAGTTCGGAGATCTTTTCAACATAGCCGCCTGTCTCATCGAGCTTGGGACACGCGATCACGAGCTTCTTCCCTTTCAACAGATCCTGATGAAAGCTTCCGAGCGTAAAGGCCGTACAGTCCGCGGCGATCAAAAGATCACATTCCTTAAAATAAGGCGCGTGGGGCGAGATCAAATGAAGCTGAATCGGCCACTGACTTAATTCCGACGGGGCGGACCCTGACGCGGCGCTGGGGGACGACGCGGCCGGACGCTTGTCCTGGCTTCCATTTTCTTTTCCTGAAAAGTTGCCGGGACTAGCCCCATGAACCTTTAATTCTTTGGACGAAGCATGGGGCTTGAATTCCCGCGCCATGGATCCCGGACATCCTTGATGAGAAAACGGCGCGGGATGAGCCGGGCCCGCGCCATGAACTTTTTGGGCGGCATCGGGACCCTGGGTCTTGAGCACATGATCAAAAGCGGCCTTAGGATCGTAGTCGGCGCTGTCCCTCTCCACAATCTTAAGCGCATCGACCGGACAGACGTCGAGACACGCCCCCATGCCGTCACAAAAGATTTCCTTGATGAGCACGGCTTTTTTGTGCTCGTCCAGCACCAGCGCCCCCTCGGCGCAGGCCTTGGTGCAAAGTCCGCATCCGTTGCATTTTTCCCGATCGATCTCAATGATCTTGCGTTTTGACATAACTCCTTCCTTAAAGGGGACAGACGCCTTTTCTCAAAAGAAAAGGCGCCTGTCCTCCTATCTGTTCAAAAACATCCTCCGGTTTCAGATCCCTGAGGCAGGCGATTGTTTGACATTGACTATTATAACGAAATTTGTAGTAGCAGGGACGGCAAGCAAGATCTTGGTTAGAGACCGCGATCGCGTCAGACGACGGCGGATACGGACCATACACTTCCGGCGGCACCGGCCCGTAGAGCGCGATGAGCGGAACATGAAGCGCGTGCGCCAGATGCACGAGCCCTCCGTCATTTCCGATAAAAAGCGCTGACTTCTTGAGCATCATGGCCGTCTGCGCAAGCGTCGTTTCCCCCGCCAACACGATCGAGGGAGGCCTGTCCTGGCCTCCATTTTCTTTTCCTAAAAGGTTGCCGGGACTAGCCCCATGAACCTTAGATTCTTTGGATGGAGCATGGGACCGGATCATGGCCTGCAGCTCTTCACACAACGCCCGCTCCGAAGCGCTTCCCAGAATCGCGACCCCGCGGATCCCGCGCTCTTCTTTCAGCCGTTTGACCAGCTCGGCAAAATGCTTCACGGGCCATCGCTTAAAAGGAGCGTCCTTCCCCCAGGAATCGCCGCCGCCGGGAGCGACCGCAAGAAAACGCTCCGGCAGAAGTTTTAACGGAACGGCGAGCTCGGCCTCGATCCGCGAGACCGGTTCCGGAAAATAATATTCCAGAAAACGATCTTCGACGGGAATCCCCGCCGCTTCGGCAAGGTCACAATAAAAATCCGCGACAGGGCGCTTCCAGAAAGCTTCGGGCAAGGGGTAACGGATCGTGTGAAATATCGCGCGCTTTTTGTACGCGAATCCCGCGATGCGCGGGATCCCCCAAAAGAACCGGCCGAAAAAGGCGTGTTCGCGGCAGAGCGAGTAGTCCAGGATCAGATCGTAGCGTTTGGCGCGAAGTTTCCGGCCGAGGGCGAGGTTGTCGCGCAGATTTTCAAGCCGGTTTTGGCGATGGGCGCGGTCTTTATCCGCCACAAAAATATCATTGACGTGGGGATTATGTTCCACGACCGCGCGGGTGCGGGAGCCCAGAAGCAGATCCACGGTCTCGACCGTGGGGATCAACCGCAGCGCTCTCATCACGGGCGTCACGAAAAGAAGATCTCCGATCCCGTACGGATGAACGATCAAAACCCGTCTTAATGTTCGCATCACTGCACCTTCGCGTTTTTGTCGTCATCCCCGAATGCCTGCTTGGGGCAGATCGGGGATCCAGCGCTGGATTCCCGCCTGCGCGGGAATGACAAACTGGCGACCGCCTGATACACATCTTCCACGGTGATCTCGTTAATATAAGTAAATTTTTGCGCGCCCTTGGAGATCCCAGACGCCTCCTTGGCGACCACGCGTGAATACTTCCCGACCGGCCGCCAGCGTTGGGGACCCAGGCCGGGCTCATATCTTCCAAAAATCGAAACGACCCGCGTGCCGACCGCGGCGGCAATGTGCACGGGCCCGGAATCATTAGAGACAAGCAGGTCCGCTTTCTTTAAAAGCGCGCCCAGCATCCCGAGAGAAAGTTTTCCGCTCAGGTCATAAACCGGAACGGGCGCGTTCCTTTTCAGCTTTTCGATGATCGGTCTGTCTTTCGCCGCCCCGATCGCGAGAAAGACGGCCGGATGGTCCTTTTGGATCCGCGCGACAAGCTCCGCAAAACGCTCGGCCGGCCACATCTTGGCGGCGTCGCTTGCCGAAGGATTCAAAACGATCCAGGGAAGATCGCGCGGCACTTGATGGAACAAGAGCAGGCTTTCAAGAGATCGCATGGCGCGATCCGGAACCGGAAAAAAAGTTTCTACCGCCGGAGGCGGCGCGATGCCCAGGGGTTCGAGAAGCTCCATGAGATACTCCGCTTCCTGTTTGAGGCCTTCCTTTTTGTTGTAAGGATGAACCCATGTCAGAGTCCAGGGAGCGCGACGCGCGTATCCGATACGGACCGGGATCCCCGCCAGCCATGAGGCGCAATGCATTCGATTCGTGCCGTGGGCATGGATCACCGCGTCAAACTTTTTGCTCCGGAGTTTCCGGCTGAAACGCCACTGCCCTCCCCAACCGCGTTCGCTTCCTTTTTTATCGTAAACGATCACTTCATCAAGAAAGGGATTCCCCTCGACGATCTCGCGGTGCTCAAGAAAAACGAGCGCGGCCAGATGGGCTTTCGGGAATTTCTCGCGAAGGACTTTGAAAAGCGGCGTTGTAAGCACCAAATCGCCGATGCGGTCGGTACGCGTGATAAGAATTCTCGCGAGGGGGGACAGGCAGATTTTGGGGGGACTGGCTCTCCCGCCGCAGGCGGGGTGCCTGTCCCGCTTCGAAAAATCATCCTGTCCCCTTTTCATTTCAACAGCTCCAAAGCAAGCCCGACCACTGTCTCCGGCTTAAGCCCGTGGAAACAGTCGCGCTCGGCGGGAGGGATTTTGCGGGACGCGCAGGAACATTGCCCGGGATTTCCGCGCGCGATCCGGAATTTCGGCCCTCGATGGCCGTATTTTTCGTGATCCGTCGGGCCAAAAATGCCGACGGTCGGAGTTCCGAGTTCAAATCCAAGGTGCATATTGGCGCTGTCGTTGGAGATCAATAAAGAAGCCCGCGCGATCAGGACGGCCGTTTCAGGAAGCGTCATATCTCCGCATAAGATCGTGACGCTTCCGCCGGGCAAGGATGCCGCGATGCGATCGGCTACCGCTCTTTCGCCGGGAAGACCGACCAAAAGAATTTTTTTTCCCGTTTTCTCGCGCAATCGCCGTACCACTTCCTCAAAATTCCGCGTAGGCCAGCGCTTGCGTTCGCTGGCGGCCCCGGCCGCCACGACGATCCATCCTTTTTCCTCCAGGATGTGCCTGGCCCGAAGGATCCGGAACGCGAACGCCTCGTCCGCTTCATTAAAAAAACGGTACGGGAAGCCCGCGTCCTTTTCGCCCCGCCCAAAACGGGGATCCCCTTTCGAAAGTCTCTCGATCATTTCAAGATGACGCTCGCGCATATTCGTCTTCGAAAATTTTCTGAAAAGCGGGGTGCGTTTTTTGCGGGAGACCAGGAATGGGATCGCGGTATTACGGAGATCCACCACCCAATCGTATTTCACCTTGCGGAGCTCCAGGATCAATTTTATCTTTCCCCAGAGAGACGCTTTTTTATCATAGATCACGACCTTGTGGATATCCGGACTTCTTTGCAGAACGCCCCGGGCGCGGGGCCCCACCACGACGGTGATCCTTGCCCGGGGGAACTGCCGGACAATCCTCATGATCACGGGGGTCGTCAGGATCACATCCCCAAAATTGCT
>JAHFHJ010000139.1 GCA_023246985.1 Candidatus Omnitrophota bacterium
GCCGCCGATGCGGATGCTCTTGGCAAACACGATACCCGAAAGAGAGATCACGGCGATCTCGGTCGTTCCGCCGCCGATATCAATGATCATGTTGCCGGCCGGTTCATGGATCGGAAGCCCTACGCCAATGGCGGCAGCGATCGGCTCTTCGACGAGATACACCGGCGTACGGGCCCCGGCCCGTTCCGCGGAATCTTTCACGGCGCGTTTTTCGACTTCCGTAATCCCGCTCGGAACCGCGATCACTACGCGCGGGCTGATACCGGTCTTCCGGCGATGCACCTTGCGGATAAAATAGCGAAGCATGGCTTCGGTGATATCAAAATCCGCGATCACGCCGTCTTTCATCGGGCGAATCGCGATAATATTACCCGGCGTGCGGCCCAGCATGCGCTTGGCCTCTTCCCCCACGGCAAGGACCTGGCGGTGAGCGCGATCAATCGCCACCACCGAAGGCTCACACAACACGACGCCTTGGCCCTTCACATAAACGAGAGTATTCGCGGTGCCAAGATCAATACCGATATCGCTCGAAAAAAATCCCAACAATCTATCGATCAGAAACATGTGCTCTGCCTTTTTGTATCCGTTGTATGGGCGGGTAGTTGCGAGGCCGTAGTATATCGAAAGGATTTTTCACTGTCAAACCTAAATAGCCCCGTTAATGCTCCGTCACTAGCTCTGTCCTTTTAAGACTTGAGAAGCCGGCGGAAGTGCTCCATGAAGGCGGGGTAGGAAGTGGCCATACAGGCTGTATCCATCACCGTGATGGTTCCTTTCGCAGCAAGGCTTGCCACGCCCATGCTCATCGCAGTCCGATGGTCCCCAAAGCTTTCAACCGTCGCGCCGTGAAACTCCTCCACCCCTCGAATCAGCGCTCCATCCGGAAGTTCGTCGATCGAAGCCCCTAGTCTTTTCAAATTCACGACCATAGAATGGATACGATCCGTTTCTTTTACGCGAAGCTCCGCCGCGCCTGAAATGAGACTCTCTCCTTCCGCAAGCGCCATCGCCACCATCAGCACCGGAAGCTCATCGATCAGCGACGGGATTTCTTGAGGCGTGATCCCCGTCCCTTTCAGCTTCGCGCCGCGAACATGGATATTTCCCATCGGTTCCGGGATCGTTTGCGTTACCTGAGTCTCGATCTTCGCGCCCATGCGTTTCAAGACTTCCAGAAGTCCGGTGCGCGTGGGATTCAATCCCACATCCTGAAGGGTCACTTCCGAGCCGGAGACCATGGCAGCCCCCGCGATAAAAAAAGCCGCGGAAGAAATATCGCCGGCCACGCGGGCCCGCATCGGCAGAAGCATTTCCGTCTTTTCGATCACAAGGTCATGACCGAATTTTTGAAAAGGCGCCCCGGCCGCCTCCAGGAACCGCTCCGTGTGATCCCGCGAGGGAATCGCCTCGCGGATCAGCGTCCTGTTTTCAGCATACATGCCCGCCAGGAGAAGCGCGGATTTGACCTGCGCGCTTGAGAGTTGGTTGTCGAAATCGATCCCGCGAAGCTTGCCCCCGCGTATCGTGAGCGGCGCGAAATTACCGTTTTCTCGACCCTTGATCTGCGCGCCCATCCGTTTGAGAGGATCGGTCACGCGGCGCATGGGACGTCCCGAAAGCGAGGGATCTCCGGCGAGCACGGCCTCAAATCGCTGGCCCGCGAGAATGCCCAAAAGAAGCCGCAGGGAGGTTCCGGAATTTCCGAGATAAAGTTCCTGACCCGGAGCCGAAAGTCCGTGCATCCCTTTGCCGGAAATGCGAACCTTGCCCGTTCCCTTTTCATGATGGATTTCAATCCCCATCCGCCGCATCGCCTCAAGCGTATGCAGGCAGTCCTCAGCTTCGAGAAAATTTTCATAGACACTCTCCCCTTCGGCTAAAGCGCCGAAAAGGATCGCGCGGTGGGAAATGGATTTGTCACCGGGGGGGGCGTAGGGTCCGCGGAATGCCCCGGGCCCTTGGAATGAAAGCTGGCTCATGGTGAGGAAGGATTATTTTCGATGGACCCAGACACGCAGCTGATCGAGCTTTTCCAGGATCGTATTTTCCTTGGCGAGAACTTCTTTTTGCTGTTCTTCGAGTGCCGTGATTCGGGATTTGATCCCGTCAAACTCACGGAAGAACCGATCGGTCCATGGGGCCTCCTCGTCGGCCCCTGCCCGGGAGACCGGGAATATCAGTCCTAATAGCAAGACCCAGAAGAGAAATTTAGACCTTGCGGATTTCATCGCCTTCAACAACCTGCTGTTTCGGGTTCTCCTCAATGAGCGTGGCGGCAGAGAACTTGTCGTAAAGTTTTTCAATCTGGACTGTGGCACTCTCCTGCCCCTGTTTGAGGACCTTGAGTTTATCCCCCATCTTGAGTCCATCCTGGAGACCTTGATTGATGACCACGAAATTGAATTTGCGGTTCACGGTAAGAATCCTGGCGCCAGACGCTGAGGAAACACTCGCGGACGGTGAATCCTGCTGGACCTCCTGAACGGATTCTGTCGACGCTCCCGCCGGGGTTTCCTGAGTCGCTGCCGTCGTGGGCCCGGCCATTTTTTCTATGGCAGAAGCAGAGCCCGAGGTTGCCGCAGGGACTCCAGAAGAAGTCGAGGCGCCCCTGGAAGTCGCCAAAGCGTTGATGCCCCCGGGGATCATCGGCTTAAAAACAAGTTGAGCATTTCCGTCTCCGGAAGAAGAAGCCGCCGAGGTTGTCACCCCCGAGGCGGCGCTGCCCTCAAAAGACTGGGGAGCGGAAAACATATCGGTTTTCAGATCCGCGGGACTCACGCCACAGGCCGCTTGCGCCTCTTGGGCCTTTTTCTCCAGCTCTCCCACCTTCTGCTGAAGCTCCGCGATCATTCCCTGATGACCCTTGAGCTGCTTTTCAAGCATGGCTTTCTCGGAGTCCATGCGGCTTTGTTCGGCCTGAAGTTTTTCAAGCTGGGATTGCATGGCCTCCGCCTTGGTCCGGTATTCTTCGCTCTTGGCCTTGAACTGCTCTTTTTCGGACTGGACCGTGATCATCTTCTCCTTCACCTGATCGTACTTGGCCTCAACGCTCCCCCGAACGGTGCGTTCCTCGACCCATCCTTGGTACAGGTAATAAGAGCCTGCCGCGGCGGCGACGGAAAGGAGAAAAGCAAAAATAATGCCTAATTTTCCCATATCAGTGTTCCCTCGATGACTTTGTATTTTTCTATCCTTTAAAATCAATTGTCAAGCGGTACTCAAAAGGACAGAATCTTAAACACTCGGGATTCTCAAACCCCCTGCCTGACTCCCTCTTAGGCAGGAGAGAACCCGGAGGATTTGACCCCGGGTCCTCTCCCCCCTCCGACTTTTACATGGATCCTGCCCTTCGCCTTACAGCGGAGAACGGAACAATGAAAAACGAAAAAGACCTAAGAAAGATGTTTGCTGACGAGCTTGGTCATCTCGAACATATTGACGACCGCCTTGCCTCCGAACACGGCCTTGAGATTCGCGTCGGCATTGATGTTACGCTTGTTCTTCTCGTCCTGAAGCTTGTTCTTCTTGATGTAGACCCAAAGCTTTTTGACAACTTCACTGCGCGGCAACGGACCCTTACCCACCACTTCGGCAAGTTCCGCGCTCACGGCCAACGGTTTCATAAACGCTGAATTCGCTTTCGCCATTTTGTTCTCTCCTTTTGGTTGAACCGAGTTTCCGCATCCGATACCCCGGACCCGTGCCCACGGCCTTTATTGGGTTAGTATCCTACAATACAGTTTCAAAGACAACAATAAGCTTTTCTATAAGCTTTTCTTCCGTTGTTAAGACTCTCCTTGTCTGAAATTTGATTTCTAATACCGTTCTCCATCCCGCCTTTGGCGGGATGATAGGGGATTGCGACTACCCCCAACTTTGAATTTTTTTACATAAAGGGTAGTTGGGGTTGCCCCAATTTCAACTTCGTTAAAATTGATAGGTATTGGGACTACTTCGGCTTCGCCAGAAGAAACTTCAGCTCTTTCATGAAGTGGCTCACATCCTGGAAGTCACGGTAGACGCT
>JAHFHJ010000140.1:0-2183 GCA_023246985.1 Candidatus Omnitrophota bacterium
GCTTTTTGAAGGGGGCGGGGAGGGCGGTTTGGAAGGTCTTGAGTTCGCCGGTGGCGGGATGGGGGAACGACAGGAAAAAGGCGTGAAGCGCGAGGCGGCGGAACGGGTCGGTCTTGGCGCCGTATTTTTTATCGCCCGCGATGGGATGGCCGATATCCGACAAATGAACGCGGATCTGGTTCTTGCGGCCGGTCTCAAGCATAACCTCGAGAAGCGCATAGCCTTCGTTTTCCGCAAGCACACGATAATGCGTAACCGCATGTTGCGCCTCGGGATGATTTTTTGAAACGCGGTAGACCCGCTTGAAATTATCTTCCCGGAGGAAATTTTCGATCGTCCCCGACTTTTCCGCGGGAGTTCCTTCCGTAACCGCGCAGTATTTCTTCGTCGCGAGTTCCCAATGTTCCTGGAGAAAGCGTTTGGCAGATTCATTTTTTGCAAACACGATCAGTCCCGAAGCGTCCCGGTCCAGGCGATGCACGATAAAAACGCGTCCGCGCCCGTCCTTGCCGTTTGCGCGCGCATAATCCGTAAGCATGAAATAAAGCGTCGCTTCTTTTTCGTCTTTGGTTCCCACAGTTAAAAGTCCCGCCGGTTTTTCTACCACTAAGAGATCAGGGTCCTCATAGAGGATGGGAAAACCTAATCCTGTTTTGGATCGTTCGGCGGAAGCGCGCGCCTTGCTCAAAATCTCGACCGTATCGCCGGGTTTTAAGGGATGCTTGTACCAGGTACTCTCGCGTCCATTGACATGAACGGAACCGAATTTGAGGAGCTGTTTGATCGTTGTTTTTTTAAAGCCAGGGAGCGTCTTGAAAAGAAAATCCTGAAGAAGCGTTTCTTCAAAGACCGGGAAGCGCCGCACCCGTTATCCCAGGATGCGCGTGATGAAGAACCCCGGGAAAATACCCAGCGCCAGAACGCCCAGGAACATGACCCAAAGGGCCGCGGTCAGAGATCCGGAGGGAGAGGAAAAGGCCGTGCCTGTCGCGGGGTCTGACGCCGGCGTCAGGTACATGAGACGGATAATTCGAAAATAATAATAGACCGCGATCACGCTGTTGACGGCGGCGACGATCGCGAGCATGATGAATTTTCCTTCTATGGCCGCCGCGAATACGTAATATTTTCCGATAAAACCCGCGAGAGGAGGAATACCCGCGAGAGAAAGCAGGAAAGCCGTGAAGAAAGCCGCCGTGACCGGAGAGCGCTGGGAAAGCCCCGCGTAAGCGTCCAGCGAATCGCTGCGGGTCTCTTCCCCGACGATGGTCACGACCGTAAAGGCGCCGAGATTCGTCAAAAGATAAGCGAGTAAATAAATCAACACCGCGCCCCGACCCAGGATCGAAAAAACGGCCAGGCCCATCAGAATATAACCCGCCTGCGCGATACTCGAATAGGCCAGGAACCGTTTGATGTTCGTTTGAGAGACGGCCGTAATATTACCGATCGTCATGGTCAGGATCGAAAGGATCACAAGAATCGGGCTCCAGATCGCGTGGAACTGTCCAAAGACCGTGGCCAGGACGCGCGTCAGGACGGCGAAGCCCATCGCCTTGGGAGCGACGGTCAGGAACGCGGTAACGGGCGTCGGCGCTCCTTCGTAAACATCCGGCGCCCACATGTGAAAAGGCGCCATGGAGATCTTAAAACCCAATCCGGTGAAGAAGAACAGGAGGGCCGCAATCGCCAGGGGCTTGAACGGAACACCCAAGAGCGCGTTTCCGATGACGGGGAGTTCCAGGGATCCCGTCGCGCCGTAAAGAAGCGACATACCGTAAAGCATGACGCCGGAGCAGACGCTTCCGAAGAGAAGATATTTGACGGCGGCTTCTTTGGATCGGGGATCCTTCTTGAGAAACCCTACGAGAAGGTAGGAAAGAAGAGAAACAAATTCAATGCTGAGAAAAATCATCAAGAGATTGTCGGCCGCCGCGACCAGAATCAGAGCGAAAGCCATAAAAAGGAAGAGGCCATAGAACTCACCCTCGTACCGGTTCTTGATGGGAGAATAGCCCCGAGAGATCAAAAGCGTCACGCCCACGGCGCCCAGCGCCAGCACGCGGAAGAAATGTGAAAAAACATCCACATAGAACATTCCGGAAAAAAGGGCGAGGGGCTTGGCCGGGACTTGGGTCAGGCATAGCGCAAGCACGATCACCAGGAGGGCGAATTGGCCCACG
>JAHFHJ010000140.1:2283-3996 GCA_023246985.1 Candidatus Omnitrophota bacterium
AGTCCGCCCGTGATCGTGCCGTGGGTGAACATTTGAAGCAGGGCGCCCCGGAAACCGTTTGCGTTCAGAGCGGCGAGACCCAACAGAACAAATCCCATATGGCTCACGCTCGAGTAAGCGACCATTTTCTTGAAATCGGTCTGGGCAAGCGCCACGAATCCGCCGTACACGATCCCGATCAGGGCGAGAATCGCCATGGCCGGCCGGAACCACACGGTCGCCTCAGGGAAAAGGGGATAGCTGAAACGGAAAAAGCCGTAAGTCCCCATCTTGAGCAAGATTCCTGCCAGGATGACGCTGATGGCGGTCGGGGCTTCCACATGCGCGTCCGGAAGCCAGGTGTGGAACGGGAAAATCGGGACCTTGACCGCGAAGCCCAGAAAAAATGCCATAAAAGCGATCTGCTGGAACAGGAGTCCGCGCGGCATTCCCATAAGCCGGGTCAGGTCGAAGGTGTGAGGCGCGGCCGTGAAATAAACGGCCAGGATGCCCAGAAGCATGAAGAGGCTTCCGGCGAGGGTAAAGAGGAAAAACTTGATCGCGGCATATTCGCGCCGGGGCCCGCCCCAGATTCCGATCAGAAAATACATCGGAACGAGCACGACTTCCCAAACCACATAAAAAAGGAAAAGGTCGAGGGCCAAAAAGCTTGCCAGCATGCCGGTCTCGAGCAACAGAAACAGAAAGTAATATTCCTTCCGGCGCTCCTGGATGCCGAAAGAACCCAGGCATGCGAGCGCGCAAATAAGAGCCGTGAGAAACACCATGGGAAAACTGATCCCGTCCGTGCCGAGCAGGTATTGGACGTTGAATTGGGGGATCCACGAGGCCTGCTCCATCATTTGAAAGCCGCTATGAGCCGGCTGAAAGAAGGTCAGGGCGTAGAGGACGAACCCGAAAACCGTCAGCGTGGTCGCGAGAGCGATCCACGGGATGGACGCGGCGAAGCGCTTCGGCACGAACAATACCGCCAGGCCGCCGAGCAAAGGCGTAAAAATAATCCAGGATAAAATATGAGCTGTCATGGTGATAACTCCGTCTTTTTGTTTATACGATTTTCAGTTCAAATGCCAAGAAAGCCAACACGCACAAAAAAGCGATCAAAATATAATTCTGTATGAAACCGGTCTGAAAGCGCTTGGCGGCCGAATTGAGGAAATAGACCAGGGTGCCGAGAAAATTCATGAATCCGTCCACGATATAAACATCGATCCAACGCTTGATCCGGCTGAGGAACATCGTAGCGCTCGCGGTATGATTCACGGCGCCATCCACCACCGACGCGTCGAACCCAAAAAGGATCCGGCCAAGAGCCCGGAAAGGCCGGACGACATAAGCGGCGTAGCACTCATCAAAATAAAATTTATGGAACGAAAAACGGTAAAAAGAAGGAAAGGCCTTTGCGACGGCCGCGGACCAGTGTTTTTCTTTGAGATACATAACGAACGCAAGCGTGATCCCGAGAAGCGCGACCGCGATCGAACACGCCATCACGATGGACGAAGGCTCGTATTCCGGATGAGAGGCCATCGGGGCCATGAATTTCTGAAACCAGTGATGCATGAAAGGAGAGCCCGGGATACCGATCAGGACGGATCCGATCGCGAGGCACCAAAGCGGCACGGTCATGAGCGCCGGAGATTCATGCGCGCGGACTTTGTCATTCCGCGGAGCGCCAAAAAAAGTCAGGAAGATCAAACGAAACATATAGAA
>JAHFHJ010000038.1:0-2083 GCA_023246985.1 Candidatus Omnitrophota bacterium
GGTATTGGGACTAACGGCTCCTTTTCGATCTCTCCTCGAAAGGAAGCAGAATCCTTACCAGTTCTTCCATGATCTTCGAGCCCTCTTTGGCTTGGGGCGAAAGGATTTGCGGAGATACCGGCGCAAAAAGACCCAACTGATATTGGGCGAAAACGTTCGCGGTCCTGACCACGATGGTTTTTGCGATGATGTCCCGTCTGAGCTGGTCCGGATCCGCGACGTTATGAAATATTTCGTCAAAAACGCGGGGAGTTTCCTGGACGAAAGGTAATTTTCCCTGGGTGTAGTCTTTGTAAACAACCCAATCGACACTCAAGTGAAGACGATCAATCTTCCAAGGGAACTCCGCCTCTTTCTTTTGAGAAGGAATCTTCCCCGGATCCTTTGCGCGCCTCTCGGCGTTCTTCCGGCCCTCCCGAACGATCTTGAGCGCTTCAGCGTTCACTTCTTTATTTTCATTACGGACGATCGTCACTTCCTTAATGAAAACACCGAGCTCTTTAAGAAGGATTTTTTTTCGCGCGAAGCTTTCGGGATTGTACACAAGATCGATCTCCGAAATTTGGATCATCCACTTGTCTTCCGGAGGAAATCCCGCGGGATTGCGTATCTTCAGATCCTTGATCTCGATTCGGTGCTTCCCGAGATCGAGCTTAAAATCTCCCACCTCCGGCCAAATCCCCAAGACCCACCACGCCGCTGCCTTCAGCGCTGTTTCCGCGGCCATTTCCTTATGCTGCAAAACGCCGAAAGTAAAGACCCCGAAACAGATCGAAACAAGGAGGACCCCCACAAGGATTGTTTTCATTGAATGATCTTATCCTTCTCTCTCGATCCGCACGATGGTCTCTTCCCGTCCGAAATCAGGGTTTGCAGACTTTCCCCTTACAACAACAGCGGTCGATCACTTCCTTGAGGATCAAAGCCGCTCCCAGGATGGTCAGCGCGATCGCGCCCCAGGAGACCTTCCACCAGGCGAACACGATCACCAACGCCCCCAAAATCGCGGAACAGCAACACGGCTTCGTTTTATTTTCCTTGAGCTCTTCCATGGTTCCCTCCTTGTTTCTCTCGCTGTTTTCCGGGATAAAATGGTATCCAGCATTGTCCCGCTATTCTACCACGAAATCTGGACGCCGGCTTTAATCGCCGGGTCATTATACCGCGATCTTCCGATCGAGGCTTGGGAGAACGAATTATTGTTTCCACTTGATCGAGCAGCCGATCGCGGGTTTTTGTTCAGACGGAACGGATTTTCCTTCAAGCACCGCGTCCAGAGCCGCCCGGATATCTTTGCCGGTCACGGGAATAGTGTTTCGGGGACGCGCGTCATCGAACTGTCCGCGGTAAACCAGCTTGCGATCCTTATCGAAGAGAAAAAGGTCCGGCGTCGCGACGGCGGTATAGGCCTTGGCCACTTCTTGGGTTTCGTCGAAAAGAAGCGGCATCGGAAAACCGCCGGTCACGGCCATTTCTTTGAGCTTTTCCGGGGCATCCTCCGGGTATCCGGCGGGATCGTTCGAACTGATCGCCACGATCCCCACGCCTTTGCCCGCGTAGTCTTTGGCCATTTGGACGATTCCGGTTTTGACATGCTGGACATAGGGACAATGCCGGCAAAGGAAAATGACTAGCAGCGCTTTCTTTTCCGCGAGATCATCCCGCGAAATCATTTTTCCGGAGACCACATCCCTCAATTTGAAATCAGGGGCCGGGCTTCCGAGCGACAACAAGGATTTTTTTCCTTCGCGCGGAGCCGCAAATAAATTCGCCGGGACCATCAGACATATCACTACGAGAAGAATCATCCCCACCGTTGTTATTATTTTCATTTCCATCGCTCCCTCCCATTTCCGGTTGATCACACCAAAATGTCCCAGCGAACTCCTTCCCGCGGGACGGCGTCCGGTGTATCGGATCTTTTCGCGTAATGCGGCGTCGCTTGGGGAGGAGAGAACTTCCATGGGATGGATTATAACGGAACGGTGAATCATTTCAACCTACGAGATTGAAATCGGTTTCGAGGCGATGAACCTTCAAGGGCGCCCTCCTTTTTTATTTGCTCAGGAAACTCCCACCGCTC
>JAHFHJ010000038.1:2183-10957 GCA_023246985.1 Candidatus Omnitrophota bacterium
GAAGTGGCCCACGGATGGGTGGCGCACCTTTTTGGGGATGATACGGCCAAACTCTCGGGAAGGCTGACGCTTGCTCCGGGCTCGCATCTAAGTCTCGTGGGGACTCTCGCGCTTTTTTGGGTGGGATTCGGATGGGCAAAACCGGTTCCGGTTGATTACGACCGCTTGAGCCGCAACCGGTTCGGGTTCTTTAGCGTTTCACTGGCGGGATGCGCAGCGAATGTCTTCATTGCCATGGTCGCGATATTTTTGCTGGAATTCGAAAATATCCACGCCGTTCCGCTTTTGGCAAAGATCCTTCCAATCCTTGCTCTCATCAATATCACGCTGGGAGCTTTAAACCTCATCCCCCTCCCGCCGCTTGACGGTTCCAAGGTCCTGATGAGTTTTCTTCCGAAAACGGCCCGGCTGAGCCTGGCGCGGATCGAGCCTTACGGATTTTTTATTTTAATACTGTTGATCTTTACCGGGCTTTTGAATCCCGTGATCGTCTTTATGCAAAATTTGCTCTTCACTCTCATCGCTTTGGCGCTCAAGGCGCTCCATCTGACCTAGCCGCTTTCACAGGAGGAGGCGTTACCTTTTTGCTACGATGCTAGGGCTGTGCCTCGGAGTTTTTTTTGTCCCACCGGTCCATGATCGCAAGGACCTCCGCGTCCGGCACATCCTGCCAATGCCGGTAGACCTGCGCCACGGCCCGGAAAAAGGCTGGCGTTTCGAGCGCGATGAACCGGTTCGTGATCTCTCTCATTTCGTCCGCGATATCCGGGGAAGCGACAGGGACCGCGACCATGACTTCTTTCGCTTTCTTTCCCCTGCAGAGCATGATCGCAACCCGCATCGTCGCGCCCATGGCGATCCCGTCATCCACAAGGATCACGGTCCGGCCCTTAAGGTCCGGCAAAGGCCGCCCTTTGCGAAGGATCCTGATCCTGCGCGCGATCTCCCGCCGTTGCGCCTCTTTGATCGTTTCGATCTCTTCTTCCGCGACCCATCCGGCGGCACGCTCGATCAAAAACGTACTGCCGTCCTCGGCGATCGCCCCAAACCCGGCTTCCGGATCGTCCGGCAACGGCAATTTCCGCGAAATCACCATGGAAAAATCCGCGTGAAGGGCCGAGGCAACGTAATATCCCACTTCCACCCCGCCCCGCGGAATGCCAAGCACAAGTACGTTTTTATCTTTATATTCTTTGAGCGCCCGGGCCAGCCTTTGCCCGGCGTCTTTCCGGTCTTCGAACATATCCCCTCAGATCTTTTCGCACAACTTTCGCATAAATTTCCGCGGATGGAACCTTTAAATTTTAAAAGAAGTCTAAGAAATACGGCGCATCGCGTACGGCATACGGAGTTAAAAAGAACTCCGGGGGAATGCCTCGTTTTCAAACTCGCCGTACCCCGTACACCTTGCTCCGGTACTAGAGGTGGTTAAACAGCCATCCCAACAAAATCACCTGAGGGAGCGAGATCGCGATCATCCAGAGCGCGGTCCGTGGACCCAGATTTTTCCAAACCAGTCCGATCTCAGTTACATCGGTTACGACGCCGCCCATCAAAAAAGCGAACGCATTGCCAAACGCGCCGGTCTGTTGATAGATCGTAAAGGCAAGCGGCGATGTCCCCTCGGAACAGACCTCGAGGATTGTGGCGAGCCCCATCGTCACAAGAAGTCCCAAAAGCGTCGGCCCGAAATAGCGGTGGAACACGTGTTCCGGCACGAAGGTGGCGACCAGGCCTCCTAACACGATGCCGGTCAAGATCCACGGAAGCACCATTTCGGCAAGTGCGATCGCGCCGCCGAGCACCCCGCTCGCCGCCTTCGAAAAGTTTTCATGATTAAATTCATGTTTCCGAAAACGCCGCAGGATGTCCCGCCAGATCGAAAACCCTTCCTCCACATCGACGGAGTGGCGGTTCTTTTCGATCCAGCCCGCGCGATCCAAAAACTGCAGGCTCCATCCGGTCGTGAGAGCCGTGAGAACCGCGCCCGATACGATCAAAAACGCCTTCGCGCCAAAAAAACCGAATAAAAGGATCGTGATCGGAAGATTCGCCCACGGACTCGCTAGGAGAAAACTCACGACCGCCGGTCCCGACGCGCCTTTTTTGTGAAGTTCCATCGAGATCGCGAGGATCCCGTGGCAACAAGCGCTCATGAGAAATCCGAGGCCCACGGAATAAAGAATCGTGCGCTGATGCGGTACGGCGAGGTGTTTTGAGATGTAGGTCTTGGGAACATAATGATCGATCGCGCCGCCCGCCAGGAAACCGGCTGTGACCGGCCAAAACATCATTCGAATATACTCAAAAAAAGTCCGGCGGAAGTTTTCCAATGCCGGAAAAACAAGGGACGCGCCGATTAAAGCGAGCGGGATCAAAGAAATGAAGAAAAGACCGGTCCGATACCACGGTCTTTTTTTTGCATCGCCGTGCTCGCAACAAACGCGCGCCCCTTCGTTCATCAAAGACCTCTTTAGGTCGTCTTTTTTTCCGTGCTTTGCGCTTGAGCCGGCATTTCCATCTTCATGTTCATGTCCGTCGCCGGTTTCCCTTTTCCCATCGCCGCAAGATACTTCTCAGGATCTTTCAGGAACGGTTTCCTGCACATGGGACAGCAAAGACCGTAACGCTTGCCGTTATAAGTGACAAAACTCTTTCCCGAAACCGGATCCCCGGACACCGGACACATTTTATTCCCGGCATTCACGACGCCTTTTCCCGCTTTCGGCACGGCCGCAAAAACCGGTGCCGCAAGCGCGGACATCGCGAACACCAAAAGCACCGCGACCGCTATGATCTTTTTCATGTTCTTTCTCCTTTTTTTAGTTGTTGAATTTGCGCTTGAGATTGTTAAAGTGTCTCTTTTTTTAACGCGCCAATGGGCACAGCCCGGCAGCATGCAACAAGGCGCAAGCCCGGAACCTCCGCGTAAAAAATCGAGCACCCATTTCCAAGAACCCAACAATCACCAAGGACCCATCCCAAAAATAAAAATCCGTCGGTTTTTGAACCTTGGTCATCGGAGTTTGTTTGTTTCCCTCTCGCTCTTTTTCACTTTTAAATTTTTTTCTTTCACTCTGCACTATCCGCCCCCCATGATCCGCTATTCATGGTTCTTTCAACTGTTCGCGATTTTATGCCGAATGCGCGGTATCGAGCTGAGGTTTGACCGCTCCTTCGTTCGCGATCCAACCGGCCTTTCCTTCTTTCATTTCAAATCTCCATTTCCAGATGGCGTAGATCGTCGGGTAGACCAAAAGCTCCAGGATGAACGAGGTGAAAAGCCCGCCGATCATCGGCGCCGCGATCCGTTTCATCATGTCAGAGCCAGCGCCGGTCGCCCACATAATGGGGATCAACCCCATAAAGGCCGCCATCACGGTCATCATCTTGGGTCGCACGCGCTTGACAGCGCCGTGGATGATCGCCTCTTCGAGATCTTCTTCCGTTTTCATCTTCCCCTTTTTCGTCGCGTCATGATATGCGAGATCAAGAAACAAAAGCATAAAGACGCCCGTTTCCGCGTCGAGTCCCATGAGCGCGATCATGCCCACCCAGACCGCGATCGAGATCTGATACCCCAGAATCCACAAGAACCACACGGCACCGATAAGAGAAAAAGGCACGGCAAGCATTACAATACCCGTCTTAACCGCTGATCGGGTATTCATGTAGAGCAAAACGCAGATCAGAAAGATCGTAAACGGCAGAACTACTTTGAGACGCTCCTTCACGCGAATCATATTTTCATATTGTCCGCTCCAAAGAAGCGTATAACCCGACGGCAGTTTCAGTTCTTTCGCGACGATCCGTTTGGCTTCCTGGACATAACCGCCGATGTCACGGCCCGACATATCCACGTAGACATAGCCGGCAAGCAACCCGTTCTCGTTTCGGATCATGGAAGGACCTGAAACCACCCGGATATCCGCCAGCTGCGTGATCGGGATCTGCCTCTCGATTTTCGTCTGAGATCCTGAGTGCTTTCCGTCGAAGGACTGGCCGGACAGGGTCGGCACAAGAACGCGTTTGAGTTTCTCGATGTCGCTGCGGAATTCCCTCGAATAACGGACATTCACGGGATATCGCTCCCGGCCTTCCACAGTCGTTGTGATATTTTCCCCGCCGATCGCGGCCGTGATCACCATCTGGACATCCGCCACGGAAAGGCCGTAACGCGCAAGTTCTTCGCGTTTGATGTCAAAATCCAGAAAATATCCGCCCGCCACGCGCTCCGCATAAATACTCCGCGTTCCCGGCACATCCTTGAGGATCATCTCGAGATGCGTCCCCAACTTTTCAATCTCCTTAATATCGGACCCGAGGATCTTGATTCCGATGGGAGTGCGCACGCCAGTCGTCAACATATCGATGCGGTTCTTGATCGGCATGGTCCAGGCATTCGTGGTCCCCGAGATCTTGAGTTTCTTATCCATCTCAGCGATGAGTTCTTCATGCGAGATATGTTCCGGCCAAATAACCTGAAGCGGTCCCTTGAACCACCCGGGAACCCACCCTGAATACCAACGAACTTTCTTACGCCACTCCCGTGGAGGCTTTAGAAGAACCACGGTCTCGCCCATGGCAAATGGCGCGGGGTCCGTGGAGCTTTCCATGCGCCCCGATTTTCCGAACACCCGCTCAACCTCGGGGAAAGATTTCAGAATTTGATCCTGCTCTTGAAGAAGTTTCTGAGCCGTTGTTACCGAGATCCCCGGAAGCGTCGTCGGCATATAAAGAAGACTGCCTTCCCACAAGGGCGGCATGAATTCCGAACCGAGCCGCATATAAATCGGGATCGTTGTCAGCACAAGAGCAAGCGCGGCAATAAGAGTTATTTTCCGGTGTTTTAAAACGAACCGGCAGGCGGGTTCATAAATTTTAAAAAGTACCTTACTCACCGGATGCTTCTCTTCGGGGTAATAAGTCCCCACGGCCAAGGTGCTCGCTATTTTAGAAACCCATCCTTCGACTTTCCTCGGGACAAACGGCCACTTGAATTTAAAAGGTTCCATGCGGGTAAAGAGCATGCGAAGTGCCGGGTCTAAAGTAACGGCCAAGATAGCGGCCATGGCCATCGCAAGGGTTTTTGCCCAGGCAAGCGGCCGGAAAAGACGGCCTTCCTGATCCATCAGCGTGAACACCGGAAGAAATGAGACCGCGATCACGAGCAGCGAGAAGAATACCGCAGGTCCGACTTCCTTAAGCGCTTGAAGCCGGATCGCGTGATAATCTCCCTTCCGGCCGCCCTCGATCCATTGCTCCAATCGTTTATAGGCATTCTCTACTTCCACGATCGCACCGTCCACGAGCACGCCGATGGAAATGGCGATACCTGAAAGCGACATGATGTTGGTGGTAAGCTTCATGCCGTGTAAAAAAATAAAGGAAAGCAGAACTGAGATCGGGATCGTGACGATCGGGATACTGGCCGACGGGAAATGCCAAAGAAAGAGAAGAATGACAAAGCTCACAATGAGCATTTCTTCCGCAAGCTGATGTTTCAGCGTATCAATGGCGCGTTCAATTAATTCCGCGCGGTCATATGTCACGACCAGTTCCACGCCGGGAGGAAAATTAGGCTTGAGTTCCTCTATTTTGGCTTTGACGCGGTGAATGACATTAAGGGCATTTTCTCCCGACCGCATCACGACGGTGGCGGCAACCGTATCTCCCTCCCCGTTAAGATCCGCAATGCCCCGGCGGATCTCCGGCCCTAAGGCAACATTGCCGATGTGCTTCACAAGGATCGGCGTTCCCTTACCGTCATCACCGACAACGATCCGTTCAAAATCTTTAACGGATTTAGCATACCCGCGTCCGCGAACCATGTATTCCGCTCCTGAAAATTCCAGGAGCCGGCCGCCCGTTTCCTGATTTCCGTTCCGGATGGCCTCCACAACCTTCGTGATCGGGATGTTATAGGCCAGCAGTTTGTTGGGATCGATCGTGATCTGGTATTGTTTGACGAATCCGCCGAGCGAAGCTACTTCCGCGACGCCCGGAACGCTTTGAAGATTGTAACGCAGGAACCAATCCTGAAAGGATCTCAGTTCTTGCAGATTGTGCTTTCCGGTTTTATCCACCAAGGCATATTGATAGACCCATCCCACGCCCGTGGCATCCGGCCCCAATTCGGTCTGAACGCCCTGCGGAAGACGCGGGATGATCTTGCTTAAATACTCCAGCACGCGGCTTCTTGCCCAATAAAGGTTTGTTCCATCTTTAAAGATCACATAAACATAGGAAAAACCAAAATCCGAAAATCCGCGGACTGCTTTCACATTCGGGGCGCCTAACAGCGCCGTCACGATCGGGTAAGTCACCTGGTCTTCGATAATGTCGGGACTACGGTCCCATTTGGAATAGATGATGACCTGCGTGTCGGAAAGATCAGGAATGGCATCCAGCGGGATATTCTGGATCGACCAAACCGCTATCGCCATGGCAACCGCGGTAAAGATAAAAATCAAAAACTTGTTGTGGGCCGAGAATTCAATGATCTTCTCGACAAAGCCGCCCTGCCGTAACTTAGAGTCCATCGTTTACTGTCCTCAGTCTGCCGTTATCTTTTTAATGACTGCTCCCTGATCTTTTCGTCAACCGGCATTTCCCTGCGGTCCGTCGACCGTGGACTGTCGACTGACTTTAGGCGCCATGCGGGTGTCCTCCCCCGCTTCCCGTTCCCTGAAGGGCTGATTTTAAACGACTTTCTGAATCGATCAGAAAATTACCGCTCGTCACCACAAGCTCGCCTTCCCACAGCCCGCTTTTTACCTGATAAAAGTTATCCGCTTCAGCGCCCAGCGTCACTTGGCGGGGCTCATATCGCCCTCCTCCGGCCGACACGAATACAATGTTGTTGTCACCGGTCATAAAAACAGCCTCTCTGGGAACCGCGACATTTTCCCCAAAATCCACCTGAAGGGACGCGTTCACATACATTTCAGGTTTGAGAACCCCTTGGGGATTATCCAAAATAGCGCGCACGCGGACCGATCGCGTTATGGGATCGATCACGGAGTCAATGGAGCGGATCGTCCCTTTGAATTTTTCTCCGGAACGGGATGGAACTTCCGCGTCAAGGGTATCTCCCACTTTCACAAAGGAGAGCTCGTATTCATAAATAGGGGCGTAAAGCCAGACCGTGCCGCCGGCATCGGAATAAAGGAGCGAACGGTCGGGCTTTCCGGCCTTCTCGATTTCCTGAACGATTCCCTCGCTCAAACCAAGAAGCCGCAGTTTGATCCTGGAGGAATCCACAAGCCGGGCGGCCTGTTCTTTAATCTCGGGGTCCGCGGCTCCCGCTTTTCGAAAAGCCTGGAGGGCCTGGAGATATTCTTCCTCCGCCTGATAAAGTTCGGGATCATAGGCGATCCGGCCTACGGTTCTTATGGTTTTGGCGAGCGTCATTTTCTTTACGGGTGCGGTTTCAATCCCGATGGCGAGTTGATTGTCAGGCCCTAATTTAACCGCCGCGTGCCCCTCAGGCATAGCGTGCTTGATAAGAATGCCCAGATCTTCCCCACACATCGGACATTTCCCGAGCTTCGCAATTTCCGGGGTCATAGCGATCATGCAAGTGCCGTGTTTACATTTATGCAGAAGGCAGATCTGACCCGGCTTCATTTTCACGAGTTCTTCAACGGTAAATGTTTTCACGGATCCCGTCCCGGAAGGGGTCGTTGAACCCGCCGTCGCATGTCCGGCATGTTCTGTCTGCCCCATAGACATACCCGGCATGTTCACGGAATCCGAAGAACCGTCAGGCGTTTCAGGCTCGCGTTTCACAAGCGACATGTTGCAGATGGGACATGTCCCCGGACGGTCCGACGTGTAGGTCGGATGCATGGGACAGTAATAAACGGCCTTGCTCGCGAAATGTCCCGCAAAAAACTTGTCGATCGTTCCGGCGCGCAGGGTAAAAACCGCCGTCAATCCGATAATGATCAAAAGCGCGATTATGATTTTATTTCTTCCCGGTTTTATCATATGTTTTTAGCTCCCTCTTAAACGGTTTCGTCCAGATCAAGCCCCGTAGCCCAAGCCAAGTCCGCATAGGATTTGAGCGTTTCGGTAGTGAATTGCACCTGGGAAAGTTTGGCGTTGAGATAAATACGTTCGCTGTCGAGCAAATTCAAAAAATCCGTTTTGCCGGATTCATAACCCGCCTGGTCCGCGGAAAGCGCCAATTTCGCCTGAGGGACGATGGCCGCGTCATAAAGATCCGCGATCTTCAAAGCCGATTCAAAACGGTAATAAGCGTCTTTGACTTCAAAAAAGGTCTGATTCTTGGCCGCGATCAATTTCGCTTGCCGGGCTTCTTCGAGCTTCTTTGCTTCCTGGATCTCGGGAATAATCCGGTTCTGCCAGACCGGTAAATTCATTTTCAGCGGGAACATCCAGGTGTCTTTGCCGTCCAGGCTCCCCGTGGTGGTTCCGGCGCCCACGCTTGTGTATTCAAACCCGACATTGATATCCGGAAAATAGGCCAGTTGCGCGAGACGTTTGGAATAATGCGTTTTCGATACCATGGCTTCCGCTTCCTTGATCGCCTGCCGATTCTGGACCGCAAGGTTAACGAGTTCCACCAGGTTATTCTTCAGCGCGGGTTTGGCCGGCAAGGTTGCTTTCCCGATGGGCGTCATGGGGTCCTGGTCCAAAAGCGCGTTCATCTGCGCGGCAACGCTTTCCCGCTGTTGCTGAAGCGTGTAACGTCTTTCAAGGCTCATGGAAAATTCCGCTTCGGCCTTCGCGACATCGCGTTGGGAACC
>JAHFHJ010000039.1 GCA_023246985.1 Candidatus Omnitrophota bacterium
CCCCTTTTATATCGCGTTGAACGCCCATTCCGATGCCAAAGCCCGGAACCAGGCCTGGTTTGACTTGTTTCAAAAGAAAGGTTATCTCCTGCATCTGATCGAGTACCGGAAGAATGAAGATCCGATGGAGATGGATTTTAAAAAATCCGTTTTTGAAGAACTCGAAGTCCTCAGCCAAAGCTGGGCCGACGTCCGGACGAAGGCGCAACAGGGATGGCAGAATAAATTCAAAAAAGGCGTGAAGGATTTTTTCGCGGTTTGATCCCGCCGGGAAAAAAGCAAATCATGAAACTCACAGGCGCGCAAATATTGGTCCGATGTCTTGAAAAAGAGGGCGTGGAGTATGTCTTCGGACTTCCGGGCGGGGTGATCCTTCCGACTTTTGATATTCTCTACGACTCCAGAATTCAATTGATTCTGACAAAGCACGAACAGGGCGCCGCGCACATGGCGGACGGTTATGCGCGCGCGACGGGGCGGCCGGGCGTTTGCATCGTGACTTCCGGTCCCGCGGCGACCAATACCGTGACCGGTCTCGCGACCGCGTACATGGATTCCGTGCCGATCGTGTGTATTACGGGACAAGTGGCGACGACCGTGATCGGGAGCGACGCCTTCCAGGAAGCGGACGTCCTCGGCATTACGCGGCCGGTCACGAAGCATAATTTTCTGGTCAAAGACGTGAGAGATCTTGCGCGCATTGTCCGTGAGGCGTTCTACATCGCCACGAGCGGAAAGCCGGGGCCGGTGCTGATCGATTTTCCGGTAGATGTGAGCCGCGCGAAAACGGATTTTGTTTTCCCAAACGATATTTCGTTTCGGGGCTATGCGCCGGAAAAAGAGCCGGAGGATTATGAGACGCAAATCGGGAAAGCCGCGGAGCTGACCCTTGCGAGCAAGCGGCCGTGTCTTTATGCCGGCGGCGGCGCGATCGCTTCGGGCGCCGAACAGGAGATCCGGGAATTCGTGGCAAAGACCGGAATCCCCATTACCACCACCTTGCTGGGGCTTGGGATATTCCCGGAGACGCACGCCTCTTCGCTCCGGATGCTCGGGATGCATGGGACGCATTACGCCAATTATGCCGTTCAGAATTCCGACGTGTTGATCGCCGTGGGCGCCCGTTTTGACGATCGCGTAACGGGAAATATTTCCAAGTTCGCCCCCAAGGCCAAGATCATTCATATCGACATCGATCCTTCCGCAATCTCCAAGACCGTCCGGGTGGATGTGGCGGTGGTGAGCGATGTGAAGAAGGCGATGGCGCGGCTCACCCAGCGCGTCAAAGACCGTCGCTTCGAGATCCGGGAATGGCTCGTACAGATCGCCGCGTGGAAGAAGAAATTCCCGCTCAAATATAACGCCAAAGCCAAGAAGATCCTTCAGGAATACGTGATCGAGAAGATCGGGGAATTGACGCGTCATCGGGCGATCGTGGTCACCGGCGTCGGCCAGCATCAAATGTGGACGGCGCAGTGGTACGGATTTGAAAAACCCCGGACCCTGTTGACCTCCGGCGGTCTCGGGACGATGGGGTATGGACTTCCGGCGGCGATCGGCGCGCGGCTGGGACGTCCGGGTACTACGGTGGTTTGCATTGACGGGGACGGTTCGTTCCAGATGACCCTGACGGAACTCGCGACGGCCGCTTATTACAAAGTTCCGGTCAAAGTTTTTATTATGGATAACGGCTATTATGGGATGGTGCGGCAATGGCAGGAACTTTTCTATAAACGACGCTACTCAGGATCCGTGATCGGGCCGACCAATCCGGATTTTGTGAAGCTCGTGGAATCTTACGGGATCCTCGCGTTAAAAATGAGGACTCCCAAGGATGTGATCCCCATGATCAAAAAAGCGCTGGCCCACAAGGGACCGGTGGTGGTCCATTGCAAGGTGGCGCCGGAAAACAATGTTTATCCGATGGTGCCGGCCGGAAATGCGTTGGATCAGATCATGGATATGGCGTGAATGAGGCCGCAGCTTATGGAGCGAAGCGAGCATAAGCTGTCTCTGGCCGAATTCACCCCGCCTCTTGTCCCGCCGATTGGGCGGCGGGACGGCAGGGTTTAATTCACAGACGGCCTAACAGCCTACAATTTGCAAACGCTTCGCTCCGTAAATTGTCCGTTCATTTAAAAAGGAGCTGATTATGAAACATACCGTTGCGGTATTGGTGGAAAATCATTTCGGCGTGCTGACGCGCGTGGCCGGTCTTTTTTCGGCGCGCGGGTTTAATATCGACAGTCTCGCGGTCGGGGAGACGCATGATCCCGAGGTCTCGCGCATGACCGTGATCGCGCACGGCGATGACCGTATCGTCGACCAGATCATGAAACAACTGAGGAAGCTCGTGGATGTGATCCATGTCGAGGATCTCACGGGAAACGATATTATTGAGCGCGAGCTGGTCTTGATCAAGATCGGGGCCAATGCGGCCAATCGCAATGACATCATGCATGTGGTCAATACCTTCCGCGCGAAGATCGTGGATGTAAGCCCGGAGAGCATGACGATCGAAGTCACCGGAAGTGAAGGTAAGATCGACGCGATGCTCGAACTCCTGAGGCCTTTTGATCTTCGCGAAGTGGTGCGGACCGGACAAATCGCCATGGGACGCCGGGGGGGCCTGAAAGTTCCCGGGAAGCGCGTCATTAAGCTTGCGGCCCAACAGGCCGCCGCCCCAAAGGCGAAGAAAACAAGAAAGAAATAATATCAAACTATCATCGCGAGCTTACCACCATTCTTGACGGGCGCGGCGGTCTCGCGCTTGAGATTACTGCGTCGCCTCCGCCGTTTTGTTTCGCAAAGCGAAGCAGCGGGGGCTCCTCGCAATAACGAGAATAAAGAAAGGAAAAGAAAATGGCAGTTAAAATTTATTACGATAAAGACGCGGATCTGAATCTTCTCAAGGGCAAGAAAGTCGCCATCATTGGTTACGGGATCCAGGGACGCGGCCAGGGGCTGAACCTTCGTGATTCCGGTGTGGAGGTGATCGTTTCCGAGATCCCCGGCACGCCGAATTATGAACAGGCCACGAAGGATGGTTTCAAGCCCATTCCCGCGGACGAAGCGGCCCGGCAAGGGGATATCATTCAGATCCTGACGCAGGATCATCTTCAGGCCGAGATCTATGAAAAGCACATCGCGCCGCACATGAAGACGGGGAAATCTCTTTGTTTTTCTCACGGATTCAACATCCATTTCGGCTACATCAAACCCGCGAAGGATATCGATGTGTTCATGGTCGCTCCGAAGGGGCCGGGGTCTCTCGTTCGCTCCCAGTTCGCGGAAGGCGGCGGCGTTCCGTGTCTTGTGGCCGTGAAACAAAATCCGGGCGGCAAGGCGCTTCAGACCGGTCTGGCTTATGCGAAAGCGATCGGCGGAACTCGCGCGGGCGTGATCGAAACAACGTTCAAAGAAGAGACCGAGACGGATCTTTTCGGCGAGCAGGCCGTCCTCTGCGGCGGCTTGAGCGAACTAATCACGGCGGGTTATGACACGCTGGTCGAAGCCGGGTACCAGCCGGAAATGGCGTATTTTGAATGCCTTCACGAAGTCAAACTCATTGTGGACGCGATGTTCGTACACGGGATCAGCGGCATGTACCGCCGGGTTTCTGATACCGCGGAATACGGCGGTTACAGTCGCGGACCGCGCGTGATCACGAAAAATACCCGCAAAGAGATGAGGAAAATGCTCGGGGAGATCGTCTCCGGGGAATTTGCCAAGGAATGGATGGAAGAGAACCAGAAGGGCCGTCCGAATTTTAAAAAGATGCGCGCAACCTGTGAAAAACATTCGATTGAAACGGTCGGAAAATCCCTGCGCGGGATGATGGAATTCATCAAAAAAGCGAAATAAGGAAGCAGATTCCCGGGACTACGATGGCCGCAAAACGGAAGATTCACATATTCGACACCACGCTCAGGGACGGAGAACAGTCGCCCGGAGCGTCGCTTGCGCCCGACGAAAAGCTGAAAATCGCCCGTCAATTGGAACGGTTGAAGGTCGATGTGATCGAAGCCGGATTTCCGGCCTCGTCAGAGGGAGAGATGAAAGCCGTTTCGATGATCGCGGAAAACGTGCGCAAACCCGTAATCTGCGGTCTCTCGCGCATGATGCCGAGGGATATCGACGCCTGCCGCCGGGCGCTTGAGCGGGCTGCTAAAAAACGCCTCCATGTTTTTCTGGCGACGTCCCAGATCCACCGGGAGTTCAAACTCAAGAAGAACAAAAAAGAGATCCTCGCGATGGTGGGGCGGGAGATCCGTTCTGCGGTTAAGGATTTCAAGCAGATCGAATTCTCACCCGAGGACGCGTCCCGCACCGAAAGGGATTTTCTGGCGGAGACGGTCCGCGCTGCGATCAATGCCGGTGCCACGTCCATCAATATCCCCGATACGGTCGGCTATGCGGTCCCGCAGGAATTCGCCGAACTCATCCGTTTTTTGATCAAAAGAAATCCTGGGCTTGGCAAGAGCGTCGTGCTCTCCGTCCACTGCCATAATGACCTCGGTCTTGCGACCGCTAACTCCTTGGCCGCGGTCTTGGCCGGCGCCAATCAGGTGGAATGCACGGTGAACGGCATCGGCGAGCGCGCGGGGAACGCCTCCTTGGAAGAAATCGCCATGACGATCGACACACGCGCGGATTTCATGAATTGCTACACGGATATCAAGCTTTCCGAGATCACCAAGGTTTCGCGTCTCGTGTCGCATTTAACAGGGATGGTCGTTCAGCCCAACAAGGCGATCGTGGGGCGAAACGCCTTCTGGCACGCCTCCGGCATCCATCAAGACGGCGTGCTCAAAAAACGTCAGACCTACGAAATCATGGATCCCAAGAAGATTGGTTTATCCGGAAGCCAGCTCATGCTTGGAAAACTCTCGGGCAAGCATGCCTTGGCCGTCCGCGTGAAAAAGCTCGGGTTCCAGTTGTCGCTCAAGGAATTGGATCAGGCCTTTGCTCAATTCAAGGCGCTTGCGGACAAGAAAAAATATATTTTCGACGAGGATCTTGAGGCCATCTTGCAAAATGAGATTGCCAAAATCCCGGAGACTTGGAAACTGGTGTCCATGAAAGTCGTGTCCGAGACCGGCGTGAAACCCCGCGCCGGGATCAAACTTTCTTATGAAGGCAAGATCCGGGAAGCCGTTTCGAACGGGGACGGTCCCGTGGACGCCTGTTACAAAGCGATTGAAAAGATCGTCGGCTCCCACGCGCAGGTCGCTCATTATGGACTCCAGTCGGTGACCAGCGGCAAAGACGCTTTGGGGGAAGTGATTGTGAAGCTTGAGATCCAGGGTAAGGAAGTGACCGGACGCGGTACGAGTACCGACATCATCGAAGCCAGCGTGCGCGCTTATCTTTTTGCGCTCAACAAAGTTTCATCGAACCCTCCACGGGCCCTCGGCCAATTCTCTCCGGTGTGAAAAAGGACCAAAGCTTCGAACTGTACGGCATCTTCGGGTACCCCCTTTCGCACACACTTTCTCCGGCCATGCATGAGGCCGCATTCCGCAAGCTTGGGATCGATGCGAATTATATCGTGCTGGAGCTGATCCCCGCCGCTTTCAAAAAACTTATGCGCCGATCTTCCAAGCTGTCTCTTTCGGGCTTCAATGTCACGGTGCCCTACAAAGAAACAGTGATGCAATACCTCGATACGGTGCGTCCGGAAGCGCGCGCCATCGGGGCGGTCAATACGGCCTATCGCCGGGGAAAGCGGTGGGTCGGTACGAATACGGACATGGAAGGTTTTCTTCTGGTGCTTAAGAAGGACGGCGGATTCCGTCCGTTCGGGAAGAGGGCGGTGATTCTTGGGGCCGGCGGCGCGGCACGCGCGGTCGTCTATGGTCTTTCGAAAGAGAAAGCCCGTGAGATTCTGATGGCCGATTGTTTCCCGGAAAAGGCCCGGAAGATCGCAAGCGACATGGGGAAGCTTTTCCCCCGGGTGAATTATGAGGCCGTTTTGGCGGGGACGGAGGAGGTCAAGGAGTCCCTTCAAAAGGCCGATGTTATCATCAATGCGACCCCGCTCGGGCTAAGGCCCCGAGACCCGCGGGTCATTCCGGATTCCTGGATCCCGAAAGCAAGAGTCAAAAGACAGTTTTTTATGGATCTTATCTATAACCCGGCCATGACGCCCTTTTTAAAGTCCGCGAAAAAGAAAGGCCACAAGACCTTAAACGGACTCGGGATGTTGCTTTATCAGGGCGCGCGGGCTTGGGAGCGCTGGACGAAACGGAAAGCGCCGGTCGAGGTGATGCGCCAAGCGCTCCTGCAAGCATTAAAAGAACAAGGGAAATAATATGGAATCGATGACGCCTTGGCTCGTTTTTGTGTTTGGCGCGGTCGCTGGGAGTTTTCTGAATGTTTGTATCCACCGCATGCCGCGAGACCTTTCGATCGTGATGCCGCGGTCTTTTTGCCCGCATTGCAAGGTCAAAATCCCCTGGTATGAGAATATCCCGCTTGTGAGTTATTGCTTGCTCCGGGGGCGATGTTTCCGGTGCCGGCGACCGATCAGTATTCGGTATTTTATAGTCGAGCTTGTCACGGCATTGCTTGCCTGGTTTTTTTGGCGGCAATACGGTTTATCGGTGAAGTTTGCGGCAAGCGTTCTTTTTTTTGCCATGATCATTGTCGCCACGCTGACGGATTTTGAAACGGGACTGATCCCCGATGCGATCACCGTGCCGGGAATGATCGCCGGCCTTGCGCTTAGCGTGACCGGAAACGGACATTTTCCACAGGATTTATGGTATCAAAAATTTCTTGCGTCCGGGACCGGGCTTTTGGCAGGCGGCGGGATCCTGATATTGGTCGGGTGGCTCGGGAAACTGGTTTTTCGCAAGGACAGTATGGGCGGCGGAGACGTAAAGCTTTTGGCCATGATCGGGGCTTTTGTCGGGTTGCCGAAAGTCGGCCTTGTTTTTCTGCTCGCGCCGTTTCCGGCCTTGCCGTTCGCGCTTTGGCAGCGATTCGTGAAAAAAGAAGAAACCATTCCTTTTGGGCCGTTCCTGGCGCTCGCGGGGGCGCTTGTCTTTGCGGAAGGGGACGCGGTCCTTAAATTTTTAACAAAATTATACGGAGTCTAACATGCTCAAATACATCACCGCCGGTGAATCACACGGTCATTATATGGCCGCCATCCTGGAAGGTTTCCCGAGCGGTCTTGTGTTCGATCTGGATTTTATTAACGGAGAGTTGCGCCGCCGGCAGGGAGGCTTTGGCCGGGGCGGCCGTCAAAAGATAGAAACGGACGGCGTAGAGATTCTGGGAGGCGTGATCAAAAAGGTCACGACCGGCGCGCCGCTGGGATTCCTCCTGACAAATAAGGATTTCAAGATCGAAGAAATGCCTGAGCTTTTCCGTCCGAGGCCCGGTCATGCCGACCTCGCGGGGGCGCTTAAGTATCATCAGGGGATCCGCGCGGTCCTCGAACGATCGAGCGCGCGCGAAACCTCCATGCGCGTCGCCGTGGGGGCAGCTTGCAAACTTCTCTTGAAGCAGTTCGGGATCGAGATCGCCGCTCATGTGGTCCAGATCGGAAGTGTCGTACTTCCCGAGCAGTCCCTCACCGTGGAGACGATCCGGAAAGGCGCCAAGGATTCGCCCGTCCGTTGCGTTTGCAAAAAAACCGAGAAAGTCATGATGCGGGTGATCGCAAAAGCCATGAAGCACGGAGATTCTCTCGGCGGGAAATATGAGATCCGCGCGACGGGACTGCCGATCGGGTTAGGTTCTTATGTTCATTTTGAAAGAAAGCTCGACGCCCGTCTTGCGATGATTCTCATGAGCCAGCAGTCCGCGAAAGCAGTGGAGATCGGGGACGGCGTGAAGCTGGCGGAAGTGTTCGGGTCCGAGGCGCACGATGAGATTTTCTACGGAAAGGCCCGGGGATATTTTCACAAGACGAACCATGCGGGCGGCTTTGAAGGCGGCATGACGAATGGAGCGGATCTTGTGGCGCGTTTGACGATGAAACCGATCTCCACGCTCGCCAAGCCGCTCGTTTCAGTGAATATGAAAACCCAAAAGGCCGAGAAGGCGGATTTCGAGCGCAGTGACGTTTGCGCGGTGCCTGCCGGCAGCGTGATCGGAGAGGCGCTTACGGCCTATGTTCTTGCGGACGCTTTTCTGGAGAAATTCGGCGGCGATTCTCTCACGGAGATTCGCCGTAATTATGAAGGTTATCTCAAGCACGTCCGTGACTAACCCGGCATCGGTATTCATTTTAAAAGTTCGCGCCGCCGCACCCTAAACCCATAAAAACAAATGAAAAACGGTACTCGTAATATTTATCTCATCGGAATGATGGGTTCCGGAAAAACCGTGACGGGGAAGGCCCTCGCGGCGTTGCTGGACTACACATTCGTGGATCTGGACGCGGGGATTCAGTTCCAGGAGGGGCGCACGATCCCGGAGATCTTCGCGGGATCCGGCGAACCGTATTTCCGGGATGTGGAAGCCTCGATCCTGGAGCGATTTTCGAAGCAACACGAGCAGGTCATCGCGACAGGGGGCGGCATTGTCCTACGCGAAGAGAATATCCGGCGCATGAAAAGGACGGGGAAGGTCGTGCTGCTCAAAGCCTCCGCGGAATCTTTGTGGCAGAGGATCCGGTATTCGAAAGACCGGCCGCTTCTGAATAAACCCGATCCCTTCGGCGCGCTCCGACAGATCTTGAATGATCGCGAAAGCTTTTATGAAAAGGCGTGTCATTTCTCCGTGGCGACGGACGGTAAGATTGCCGAAGATGTCGCAAACGAGATCCGGGAAATGTTGAGGGGGAGGGCGTGAAAACGATCCAGGTAAAAAGCTCGAAGGGACATTATAAGCTCTGCATCGGTCGGGGGTTGCTCCCACGGACCGGAGCGCTTGTATCCGGAATCTTTGCGCCCGGGGCCAAGGTCATGGTCGTTTCCCAGAAGAATCTGGCGCCTTAT
Organism: Candidatus Omnitrophota bacterium; assembly: GCA_023246985.1. Lineage (GTDB taxonomy): Bacteria > Omnitrophota > Omnitrophia > Omnitrophales > Aquincolibacteriaceae > Aquincolibacterium. The sequence goes on from JAHFHJ010000039.1 coordinate 8,955, forward strand.
TTGGAGACGATCGCCGCGTCCCTTTCAAAAAAAGGTTTTGAGGTGCATTTTCACAGGCTCCCGGATGGAGAAGTCGCGAAGTCCGGCGCGGAATTGTTTCGTCTCTCGTACGCGCTGCTTGCCCGGGGGTTTGAACGCCGGGACGGGATCGTTGCCGTGGGCGGGGGCGTGGTGAGCGATCTCGCGGGGTTTGCCGCTTCGGTTTATTTACGCGGGATCCGTTATGTGAATGTCGCGACGACTTTGCTCGCTCAGGTTGACAGCGCGATCGGCGGAAAAACCGCGATTGATCTTAAAGAGGGAAAAAATCTCCTAGGGTCCTTCTGGCCTCCGGCGCTTGTCATCTCGGATGTAAGCGTTCTCCGCTCCCTCCCCGCGCGCGAGCTTCGCGCTTCCTTGGGGGAGGTCGTGAAGTATGGCGTGATCCGCGACGCGGTTCTTTTTCATTGGCTTGAGCGACACGGGAAAAAGATTCTCCGCAAAGATCTTGGGGCGATCGAAAAAGTCGTTCTCGCTTGCGCGCGAATCAAAGCCGAGATTGTGAGTCGCGACGAATTCGAAACAAAGGGCGCGCGCGCGTTTCTTAATTATGGTCATACTTTTGCGCACGGGATCGAAGGGGCGTTGGGGTACAAAGGGCTTGTTCACGGAGAAGCCGTCGCGATCGGGATGATGATGGCCGGGCAGCTTGGGGCTGATCTTGGGCTTTGTCCCGAGGAACTTCCCTGGCGTCAGATGAGGCTTCTTGTTTCCCTGCAATTGCCCGTCTCGCTCAAAAAATTCAATTTAAAGACCGTTGCGATTCTGAAAGCCATGATGAAGGACAAGAAAAAGCACCAAGGAACGCTGCGTTTTGTCCTTCCGCGTCGCATCGGCAAGGTCGCCGTCGAAAAAGATATCCCCCTCGCCGCTCTCCGCAAGATCCTCCATCTCGCCGGCGCGAAATAAGTTTTCCACGGTCCCGCCCTCCCGGCAATGGCCCACGAAATGAGTTTAAAATAAATAATTATTGATTATTAATCAATAATATATTATGCTGTCTCCCATGAAAACACGAAGTTGTCTCATTCCGCCCGAGAGGATATTCAGAACGATTCTCTTTCTGCGCGGACAAAAGGTGATGCTTGATGCCGATCTCTCGGAGCTCTATGGGGTGAGCACGAAGCGGCTTAATGAGCAGGTGCGGAGAAATCCGGATCGTTTCCCGCCGGATTTTATGTTTCGATTGATTCAGGAAGAAAAAACGGAGGTGGTCGCAAATTGCGACCACCTCAAACAACTCAAATTCGCGTCGACGCTTCCAAACGCTTTTACGGAATATGGCGCGATCATGCTCGCGACCGTGCTGAATACGCGTTTGGCAGTCCGGATGAGTTTGCAAGTGATCCGGGCATTTGTACGCCTACGGGAAATTCTTGCGACCCACAAAGATCTGGCCCGGAAAGTTGAAGAGATGGAGATGCGATATGACGCCAATTTTCGCGCTCTCTATAACGCAGTTCGCAAGTTGTCTAATCCGCCTGTTCGGAAGAAGCGGATGATCGGGTTCCATCCATGACGCCCGGCGAAGAAGAAATCAAGGCATTCCTGGCGCTGAACCGGCTGCGGATTGACGGACGGCGCAGGGCGGCGGCACTTCTCTCGGAAGGCAAGACCGCGCGAGAGGTTGTAGCGCTTATGAGATCCGAAGATCTGCTGAAAGATCTTCCGGTCTCGGAGAATATGCCCCTCTTTAGCGCGGAAAAAGAGATCGAACTTTGCGCTCAAAAAAACATTCGTTTTTTGACTTTCTCCGACGCCGACTATCCGTCAAGTCTTAAGGAGATCCCGGACCCGCCGCTCCTTCTTTATGAAAAAGGGGCCCTGGTTGAGAATGACCGCAATGCCATCGCCATTGTGGGAACGCGCCATCCGA
>JAHFHJ010000141.1 GCA_023246985.1 Candidatus Omnitrophota bacterium
ACTTTTGGGAGCGGGTTCTCGACAGAAATGCTGAACGCGGCTTTTAACTTTTCGGTCCAAAGCCGGGAAAGGGTTGCGGTGAACGGCGCGTTGACATGGGCGGATCGTGTTGATCAGTTCAGCTTTATGTCTCAGGACCCGCAAAGCAAACAAAGCAAGCTCGTCACCCAATTCAGCTACCTGAATCCAACCTCGGGATTTTACAACACGATCGCAATCGACCGCACTCACACTTACGCTTATGAGAAGGACGTTACTCACACTTATAAGGAGGACGTTAACGATTCGAACAAGCCCTGGCGTGATAATAAAGACGGCTTTGTAATCGATCCGGTCGCGTTGTTCGGGTACAGAATGAATTTAACCCCGGAAACGATCACGTCATTCGGTAAGGTCGGCTTGCTGCTCAGCGGCCAGGTTTTTGAAAGGGATTTGTCCGGAAACCGGACGCCTATTGTCTCATGGCAATTTGGAGAATGGCTGACCCTCAAAGTGAAAACTTCGACGACAGATACTTGGGCCGCGTTTATGGCTCCAGGCGGTGAGTTCGGTCCCACTACGGGAGGCGGCTACGGATCCGGCGCCCGGTCTCGCGATGAATTGGTGGTAACGAGCCATTATTTCCAAGTCGTGAACGATGATAATGGCAAGTCCCAGATCCAAGACACGCACGCGATTGATTTTCTCTATAAATTGCAAGCGGGTGATGGCGGCCGGCTCGCTCCCGGCGGCGTTACGAATATCAAGACATTAAACGACTATTTAACGGCGGGCCTGGGTCAGGTCAATTGGGCGAATATCATGGGCGGCTGGGGATGGCAGCAGCTTTCCGTGACAAGCGGTCCGTTATCCGGCCTTACCATCACTGAAGTGAAGGGTAAGTACCAGGTAGGCGGTTCGGCGAGCGCTAAATTCAGCGAAACGAATTACGGCGCCGCAGGCGTTGACGGCGGCCGTATTTGGGTCCGTGAAAGTTCGACGGATTCAACCAAGATTATGTTCCAGTCCTACCGATCCGCTCTGCTTATCGATGTCACCACCGGCCAGGCCAAAGGAGAGATTCAATATGGCCGGTGGGAATCAGCTTCCACGCTTGGAAAGATCGGAGTTATTGGAGGGACAGCCGCTATTGTGGCGGCTGTGGTTTATATCACGGCTCAGACTGGCGGGCTTGTATGGTTGGCGGCTCCTACCGCTGGCGGCTTTCTGTCCGGGCTTTTGGGTTTTACGGCAACAGCAGCTACCTATGCCGGGATTGGATTGGCTGCAGCGGGAGGAATCAATTATCTTGCACTGGGCGGTACCAATGCAGTGTCTGAAATGCTCTTTATCAACGCGAGCGTGGCTTTTGCAGTTTCCGCAGTCGGGAAGGCCGCGATGGGTTTTGCGGCTTTTGGCGGCATTGGGATTTCGGAGACAGTCTTATCGCGCTTGGGAGCGGAAGGTTTCACCAAATATGGAATGGGACTTTTGTCAAGCGCGGGATTCCAGTTCTGGCTCGGAAGTTATGCCGCGGCAGCCGGAGGACTGCAGAATACTTGGTGGTATTCGACGCTGAACTTTGCGGGGAACGCGTTAATGACGGCTACCGTCTTATATACGGGCTGGGGAATGCTGTCGAGTTTGGGCACGAAGCTAACATCGGCTTTGGAATTTACGGGGAAGGCATGGGAAGATTTCCTTGCCTATGGAAAGAATTTTTCTCCGTGGCTTACGACGAAGAGCATGGGGCAAGCGATCGACAGAATCGGTAAGTTTTGGGGAGCAGAAAGCGCCGCGTTAATTCAGAAGGGAATGGATCTAGGGGGGATAGCTTTTAGTTATGCTGCCGTGCGCGCCGGAATAACCGGTGCCGGCATTACGATGGTTGCCGTCGGAAAGATCTCAAAGAATGAGACGATCGAAACCGTCGGGGAATATGTCGCGCTTGTGGGATTGGCCCTGAGTATGGGGCAAGCGATATCAAAGGGATCGACTTTTGCTAAAGCCCTCTCGGATTCATTGCGATTGAGCACGAATGCCGCAATACTTGGATTGGGCGCGATGACGGCTCTCTATTGGGGAACGGAAGCCGGAGAGGGCTACAGGACATGGTTCGCGTATGCGGTTGCCGCGCGTGTCGCGCCTTTCTTTTTCGGAAATCCGCTGACCGCGGTTTCGATGGGAGGAGCGCGCGGTATCTTTTATGCGGCCGCTTCGCTCACGACTTGGACCGGCGTCGGATTGATCGTATGGGCCCGGCAAACCCAGAATGCCGGTCTGGAGGAAGTCGGGAAGGCGCTTGTCGCCGTGGGATTCCTGGCCCGGGTCTCATTGGGATATAACCTCCTGGTCGCGAAAGGAGTCAATGCCGAGACCGCAGCGCTTCTTATGGAGCGCGATTTGGGGCTTTCGATGGGCGGAAAACTTTACACTCTCGCCCAAAGTTACATTCAGCATACCTTCACCGTGGTATTTTGGGAATCCGCCCGATCGAGCATCTTATGGTTTCGTATGTTCCCGGTCATGCAGGCCGCGACCGGCGTTGATCATCTCTTTGACATATTCTTCTTCGCGCTGACCGACCGGCACACTCTTGTGAAAGATGATGAGCATGGGCCGATGGGATTTGCGCTGCATCTGGGCCGCGCTTTGGAAAAGAATTTCTCGCCGGCGTCTTTCTTTGACCGGGACCGGATGATTCATGACATCGTCCTCGGCCAGATCCTCCATATTGCCGGCGTCAGTTATTCGCCGCTCACGCGCGGACTGGGGCAGATGTCCAAGACCGGCGGATTCATTAAAGGTCTTCTTGAAGCGTTTGCTCCTCAACGGACCTTCCTGCGATTCGTCAAAACGGAAAGCCCTTCTCTGGGGCGGATGGTCTTTGATTTTGTCGACAACATGCTCCTGTTCAACGTCTTCATGGGCAGCGCTCAAGCCTGGTCGGCTGTCTTGAGCGGACCGCAAGCGGAGCAAAAGGCAAATTACTTCCAGCAATTGCTCGGAATTCCCGCTTTGTTCTTTTCGTTCCTTACCGCGCCGGCGGGGCTTACGACCGCTGCATCATTAAATACGAGAGACAGCTGGGCAAAATTTGCCGGTGAACTTTCTCAATACGCTCTCTTCCTTGTTCCTCAGCAGCATACCTCGTATGTAGATATTATCTATCGCAATTTGGGCGAGCGGTATAACGACAGCTTACATGATAGCGTAAAACGAATATCCGATGTCCAGAATAGAACGCGTGCATTTATGGGAGAGGGGTCTATCTCTGACTCTACTAATGCGCGAGTGTTAGAGAAACAGGCTGGAGAATACGCAAAGAATGAAAAATACGAAGAGGCCCTAGCTACAGTGCGGGAAGCTCAACGTTTTGTGGATCCAAAGACGGAAGTGGGCCGTCGGTTAGCGGAAACGGAGAAGAATCTTGGCGTGGAGCTCAACAAGGAGCTTTGGGCAAGCACGGTTCAGGAATACTTCCGGCCGACTATGACAGCCGAAGATGCGGAACTCCTGAAGATCTATGGCATTGATGTCGCGGCGTACCGGGCAGGATCGGGACAGTGGGTTATTGGGGATGCTATTTTTGAAACAGTTTCTCGCGAGATTTTCCAGCGCGCCCGGGAGACTGAGGCCGGGCGCTTGACGATGGAGGCAGGGGCTACGCCGCTTCCTACAATGGATATTCTGAAGGGCGTAATTCACGAGTATCTGAAAACCGGTCAATACGAAAAAGCTCTTGCAGCGACACAACTGGCATTGAAGGGAAAGTTGATGATCGAATTCGAAACGGAATCAACGGAACCGACCTTGCTGAATCAGCTTGAGAAGAGATTGGTGACAAGTTTAGATAGAAAAGCGAGTGAGTTTGTAATTCCTTCGCCCTTGCTTCTCCTGGAGCTTGATCGGGCGGGTATTTTGACGGAATTGACGAAGAGCGATCCGCA
>JAHFHJ010000142.1 GCA_023246985.1 Candidatus Omnitrophota bacterium
TCCGCCGGTAGATTGCCCTGAAAGAATCCTGCGTATTCCGGACTGTCCGCCCTTATCGTATTATTATCGTTCTCGCTCCGAACTTCAGTCGCAACACGAATGGCCTGCTCCAGTTTCTCGCGAACCGTTGGGGAGATTTCTTTATTGCTGTCCAAAAATTTCCGGAATTCGACTTGAACCCGTTCCGCACGGTCGTTGACCACGCTCCTGACATAATCCCGGCCCATCGTAAATGCATCGGTCTGCTCCAAACCGACATTGCTCCGGTAATGGCGATGCAGCTCCAGGCCTAGTTCTTCAAGTGCAAGGATGGCGTTCTTGTCTCCGATCTTGCCGGCTTCCTGGAACGCGGCCCGGATCGGATCCCACATCATGCGGAAAGTCAGTAATTGATCCACAAGCGAGCGAGCGGTCGCATCATTCGCCTTCACGGTATTCATGATCACTGACAAGAAGAGCTTTTCATGATCGGCAAGGCTATCGAACGCATCCGCAGCATTTTTCCCTTTAATCTTCTCCAGCACAGTATTGATTGTCACCTTTTTCCATCCTTCAGCTTCAGGGTGGGCAATAGGACTGAATTCGCTGATACCGCCGCCTTTCACCAGCTCCCAATACTGGAGACCCTCGGCCGTCTTGCCAACATTGGTCAACCTATCCGCAAAAAAGCTCACGTATTTGTCAAGGCGTGCCGCATTGGACCCGGTAAGCTGTTCCACCTGAGAGCGGATATAAGCCTGATCCAGATAAACTTCACAATGACTCTCGTAGATACCGCCCGGATTCAATCCGTACTTGGCGGCCAATTCCTCATCCGCCACCGTACGCCCAACGCGCCCGAGCGATTGCCTGAAATACGACTCGGCCAGCGCAGGATCAAAGAGCAGGAAATTCAGTCGGCCTTGGTAGTCAAGTCCTGTGAGACCACGCTGGTTGGTCAATAAAATAATTTCTTCATTCGTGTGTCCCTTTACAAGGCGATTGAACTCTTTCAATACTTCCATAGGCTTCGCTTCTCCGTCAATCTTGAGAACAATCCTGTTTTTCACACCTTCTGCATTCAACATCTCAGCCAACCGGGCGATCTCATAATTCGTCTCAAGGCCCACAAGGGTCGCTCTGCTGCTGAAATCCTTAGTACCTGTGACGGAAGCGAGAATCTGCTGCATAACATTCTCAAAATATTCCAAAGTACCGCGTTCCGCGGTGATCTCCGCGTTGATCTTGAAACTATTGGGCGCGTTCTGCTTCCCGAGCCATTCGAAAAGTTCGACGATAAAAGACCCGCCATCATTCACGCGCTTGATAGCTTCCGAAGCCCTGCCTGTCAATACCTCGATCGGTGTCATGACCCCCATCAAAGTTCCGGACATGCCGCGAGGATTGGCGGCACCGTTTCGCGTCACAAAGAGGTCGAACATACTTACCGCGGTAACGGTTGAGGTCAATTCCAACATATCGACCTCCCCGATTAAATTGGCCTTCAAGATTTTTGCCCGCTCCGGACTGTAGTCTTTCTCTCCCTTAGCAGTTTCTGCCTTAAACGCCCGCTCCACAGCGCGTGCGATGGCGATCAACCTTGGCGTATCTTCGATGATCTGATTGATCTCTTTTTCGCCGACTCTACTCACCGGCCGATACTGGCCATTTACGTTGGCCACGCCGCCATTCCCTAGTAGCCAGCGGATCACGTCATCCCCGCGCGTAAAATCAATGGCACAGACCTCAAGGATCGAGCGCATTTCGGATCCCAAAAGGGCCGTCTTAGTGACGTCGTATTTCCGGGTCATCGTCTCGATCGCCTTTTTGACCTCCGGATTGTTTTTTATAACCCCCATAATCGCTTCTTCGCCGGTCCAATAAACTAGTTCTTTCCCTTCCATGTAGATCACGGCCTCGCCGTTATTCTTCTGATACTCTTCAAAAACCTTTTTATCTCTTGTCACGAGAATTCGGAAATTACGCTTTTCAAGATATTCGGCAGGATTAAAGGTAAGAATATCCATCGCGTTAATTGCCAAGGCATCCAGAACATTAAAATTCGAGAGCATATACGCGGGCGTTCGCTCTCCGCCGATGATAAAGTACATGGGATCGGCACATTTATGGACCTCATCAATCAAACGGTTGCTTTCTTCAAAGACCTTCACAAAGCTGTTGCGATCGGCGTCGCGTTTTTGCGTATGGAGCTGGTTCCTCAGCTGTGCCATGCTTTCGTAATCCGCAACCACAAGATAATTATCTTTGTCACCTAATACTTCCACTAATCTTCTCAGACTATCTTGTCCGTCAACTTTGGATGCCTGATTAGCTAACTCGTCACCGGGAATAAGCTCACGGCCGGATATTTTTTCAAAGATCTCCTTCTCCTTTATCACATTGGCGACCAGGTCTCTATTGGGCGCAAGAATGAGATTGATACCGCTCACGGCTGCAAGCACAAGTCCGATAAGCGTCTTTCCTCCGCCCATGCCAAGGTTCAGGTTCTGGTCTTTGAGCTTCTGATATGCCCGTCGCTGCGTATCGTCCATCCAATAACCCTTCTCCGTGTGATAGCCGGCCGACGTAACAAGAATAAGATCCCATCCGGCTTTGATGTCGGCTTCGGTCAGCATCACTCGAGGATCGAAGATCGCGAAATTCCCTTCACCTTTACCCGGATTGGCGAATAGCTTCCAATACATGGGCTCAAGCGATGCGTCCGACGCAATGACTTCCCGCAGAAGTTGGAAGAACTCTTCTCGTAAGAGTCCAAGCTCTGGCATTGTTTTTGATTCAGAAAAAGTTTTTTCAAACGCCTGATAAGCATCCTCAATTTTCCCTCGCTTCAATGCTGTTTCGATCGTGCTCACAAGTTTTGTTCGGCCCACAGTTTTCCAGCTTTCGATCACGCTCTGTCCCTTCGTAAGTGCCTTGCTATCCGCATCATAACGTTCTGCGACTTTGACTAGCGAACGAAGGTCGGAGAGAAAATTGTCCGCTTTCGCCGCATCAAAAGCGAGGCCGTGATTCTGGATCACCTGGCTCAAAAGATAGGAATCAAGGCGACTCATGAAGATCTTGGAATCGATCTTGCCGAAGATCGTCTCATAAAAGCCAGCGGTCTTAGAATCCGAAATGACTTTTGCAAGTTCCGTGATCTGCTCAGTCAAACCATTAAAAGTCGCCGGATCCTGTCCAAATGCTTCGGCCAATGCCGCCTGGATATTATGCTGAACTTGTACAAGATTCTGCTGATTCGCCTCTTTCGAGATACCGCTCAACGATTTGAAGAATTCGCGATAACGGCCTGAGGTCTCCTTCACAAACGCATTACGGAGGAAAAGAATGAATTCCCCCTTCTCGGACACGGCTTCACGAGTGACCGCTTGCCCCAAAATCGTGATTTTCTCTCCGCTTTTTGCGTCAATCACGTATTCGAGATTTTGAATTTGTTCATGCAGCCGGCTAACTTCATTCAGCAATCCCTCGAGATGACGCCGTATCGATTTTTGCAAAGGCGTCACTTCATAGAGGTTGTATTTCGCTTCTAAAGCTTTGTATTCCGATTCTGCATCGCGCAGACGAACGGCTAACTCCTCATTGGCCATTTTGTATGTCTTGCCGCCCAACTGATAGATATCAAATAACATCGAAGCGATTTCGGCAAAAGCGATGATGGTGAGTTCCCCGGAAAAGCGCGCCCCTTCAAAAAGACCTCCCGCTTTCACAAGGCCGTAGAAGTAGCGCTGAGCAGAGAACAGAAGAACTTCGAGCGCCTTGGCGTCTCCCTTGAGGTCCTCCACTTTTTCGATCCTGGCGATCTTTTCAATGATCCGCGGCAGGTCATCTCCAAAAAGCTTTTGAGCCCTTTGATCCTTAGTAATACCGCTCGCTTCTTTCTTTAGAAGGT
>JAHFHJ010000143.1 GCA_023246985.1 Candidatus Omnitrophota bacterium
CTGCTCTCCCTGGAAACAGATCGTGTGATTCGAAATAAAATCGATTTTGAATTTTGCATCGCCTCCGAAAAGACTCTCGAGAAAAACATCTTTTTCAACCAAAGATGCTTCCCCCGGCTTCGCTTTGAAATTCAACCGCACGATCAAAGCCCCTTGAAGGGCATAGACCCTGCCTCTAAAAAGTCCGAAACCCCGTACTTTTTCAAGAAAACCGCGGGAGACGGTCATTTTCTCAAGGTCCAATCGCTCGAGATCCCGGCCGTAAAGCGCAAAAAGATAACCGGGGCGATCACCCTCCCACAGGATCTCGTCCGGCTCTCCCTTCCGGAAAAGATCCGAAAGGTCCTTCACCTCCGGCTTGCCCTTATCGAGCTGGCATCCCAAAAATAGGACCTTCTCGGAAGCTTTTACTTCAACGAGCACCCAAGAGCTCTCCTTGGCCATAAAAACCCTGATGAGCCGTGATGACGCCCAAGGAGCCCCCTCCGGAAAAACTGAACGAGCATTTTCGTTCCTCCAGTCAAATACTTTTAGATCGCCGGCACGCTCCGAACTTTTGAGAAGTAGATAGCGTGTCCCCGAAACGGGCCAGAGATCTTCAAAAGACTGGTCGATGAGCGTCCGGATCTTGATCTTTTGGGGAATCAGAAGTATCTTTTCAAAATTCGAGGCTTTCCCGGACTCTATGACAACCTTCCGATCCCAAGATCTGTAGCCGTTCAGAAAGATCCTCACATCGTACTGCCCTGCCAGAAAGTTTCGAATCGTAGCGGGAGTTTTTTCAATCAATCGTTTTTGGGCAATTGAAATGGAGGCATTCGCCGGAAGCGTCTCAAGATGGATGAGCCCCGTCTTGACGAACCCTTCTTCGACTTTGGGCGTAAAAATGTAGCCGAACGCGTAGAAGATAATAAGCGGACAAAGAACCCCATAGACCGCAAGAAAAAGATAAAAAAGAATCTTCCGGAAAAGGACCATGGCCGACATTATGCCATAATCGGCTTATGGCTCCAAGCCATGTAAAAAAAGGCCTCAGAAGGATGCCATGGGAAATGAGACCTTGAATTCCGCTCCGCTGCCGAGCATATTCCCAACCTCGATCGTTCCTTTGTGTACTTCTGCGATCCAGCGGCACAATCCCAACCCGATCCCCGTCGAGGGAATTTTTTCGGCCGAAGTTTTATGGCTGAAAAATTTTTCAAAGATCTTCGGCAGATCCTCCGCCGAAATGCCTTTCCCCGTATCTCTTACGACCAGCACCGCGCAGGCATTCTCCTGAAGAACTTCGAGTTCCACTTGTCCTTCGGGCGGTGTGTGTTTGAGTGCGTTTTCAAGAAGGTTGGCAATAAGGCGTTCTAAAAGGCGCTTTTCTCCTTTGATGCGAACGGAGACGGAAGCGAGAATTCGTATCGAAATATTTTTTTGAAGCGCCAAGCTTTCATAACTCTGAGCCACGGACCTGGCCAAAGAATCTAGCGCGAGCGTCTCCCAATTGACCGCCAGTTCTCCGTCTTCAGCATGCGCCACGGCTAGAAGCTGTTCCACGACATGCGCCATGTCATTGACTACATTCAGCTGGTTGCGGAAAACCCGCTCATACTCTTCTTCGGCCCTTGGCTTGCGTAACGCTAATTCCATTTCTCCCCTCATAACCGTCAGAGGCGTCCGGAGTTCGTGGGAAGCCGCAGCGCTGAATTGGCGCAATCTTTTGAATCCGCGTTCAAAGCGATCCAGCATTTCATTGAATGTCACGGCCAGCGCCTGCAATTCGTCCCCCGTCCGCGGCACATCCATCCGCTGATGCAACCGGGACTCGCTCATGGCATGGACCTGACGAGTCATTTTTCCGATCGGCCGCAGCACAAGACTCGCCAGAAACCATCCGATTAAACTCGTTACAAGCGCGGTGGTAGGAATAAGCCATAAAAGCCACGTCCGCAACCGATCCAGGGAAGCGTCCGCCTGATGAAGCGATGTTGTCACTTGCACAAAATAGAGCGATTTGCCTTTTTCAGTAATAGGACGCGTCACCATGCGTACCCGCCAGTTATCGAAAACTTCGTAAGTTTCGCGAAATGTTTTTCCTTTGCCGGCTTCTCTAAGAGTTTCGGGAGAGACCGGGATAACCCATTGAGAAAAGCTGGGCGAAGACGCCAAGGTCTTGCCTTCAATCGAAAGGATCCGGATCGGCCGAACGGTATCCAGTTCATCCGTCACTTCCGCCCACCTCTGAATCAATGCCGGGAGATTACCGGCGGCGACTTCGTCGTGAAATTGTTTTAAAGTCCTATCCCTCAGGGACAGGGTTTCGGATTCGGCTTTCCAGAAAGAGAAAATGGCATCTTCGATACCATCTGCCTGGGTGATTAACACCGTATCGATATCGCGGAAAAGATTTGTTTTAACATTGGTGTAAAGCACCATTCCGAAAGCACAGAGGATCGCGATCAGAATACTGACATACCACAGCGTGAGAGAAAAACGGATCGAGCGGATCATTCTTTTTCGGGGATCTGAAGCATATAACCTTTGCCGCGTAACGTGTGCAAAAGCTTGCAGGAAGCTCCCTCATCGATCTTCTGTCGCAAGCGGGCAATGTGAACATCGATCACATTCGAGAAAGAGTCAAAACTCGATTCCCACACATGCTCCGAAAGCAGGGTCCGGGTCACCACCTGATTGGGATGGCGCAGAAAAAATTCAAGCAACGCATACTCACGGTTCGTCAGGTCAACGTCCTTCCCCCCGCGGCGAACCCGGTGTTTCACAGTATCCACTTCCAGATCGCCGGCTGAAAGTATCGTCGGGGTCATATCCCCGCGCCGACGGAGAAGGGCCCGAACCCGCGCCAATAACTCCTCAAAACCGAACGGTTTGGTCAGATAATCATCCGCACCGGCGTCAAGACCTTCCACCTTATCCTTGGGTTTGTCCTTCGCGGTCAGGATCAGGACGGGCGTACCGTTTTCTCCGGCCCGAAGCGTTCTCAAGACCTCCATACCCTCCTTCTTGGGCAGCATAAGATCAAGAATGATGAGATCATAGTCGCGGGTCTGAGCCTCCGTAAGAGCCTTTTCGCCATCGGCGGCCATATCCACGGCATATTGTTCTTCACGCAGTCCGCGGCGGATAAAGTTCGCGACCCGAGCATCATCTTCAACTAGCAAAATACGCATAGGGACCTCTTAACGGCACACGACCCGATCTGATAAACACTCCCTTGAGCACCCGAAAATTTTACCACTCTTTAAGCCGGTAAAACAGAAAAGATGCGCGGCGCATGCATCGAGTCCCGGCAGGAAAGCCGAAGCCCGAACTTTCCCGCGGCGAATATTCGATTCAAAAAAAATAAGGAGCTGCCAGAAACTGGCAGCTCCTTATTTCAAGGCACGATTTCCGGCAAAGGCTGGAAATCGTTATTTTAGATCTTCTTCGCGGGCGTCGCGGGCACTACGACACCGCCCAGCGATTTGCAGGCTTCGGCCGATTTGACCATCTTCACAGAACCCTTGACGTCACAAGCCACTTTCGGAGTAGCGGCAAAAGCGGTTCCGGCCATGAACATCAACATCCCGAGCGCGAGTAATTTCTTCATGGTAGTGATTCTCCTTTGTTTTTGTTGTTTGATTGGATCGGTTGAGTGAACTTCAATCCATGTTCGAAGTATACTCATCTCACATTACAGGAAGATGAATCCTGGATTACTTTTTCTTCATGTAAATTCAATTTCTCTCCATCTCCAGTAAAGGCCTCCTGACCTTTAGCCGATGTTCTAGTGATGATGAACCTTCTTGATTTCGCGATCCTTTCGTTCACGTCCCTGTTTGTCATTGTGGACCCGGTGGGGCTCATCCCGGCCTTTCTGACCATGACCCAGCAAAACA
>JAHFHJ010000144.1:0-1207 GCA_023246985.1 Candidatus Omnitrophota bacterium
GAAGCGATCCGTCAATTGACCCCGCTTGGAAACTAACATATAATAAACTCTTCATAAATTTTTGTTACGCAATCTTTGAAGGTTCATTCTGAGTGAGCCGTCGGGCGAATCGAAGGATTACCTGAAATCGCCTTAAATCATTGAGCCTCAAGGAATAAGGATAATGCGGGATGAGCGCGTCGGATTACGGGCACAGGTTCCTTCCTAAGGATTCGATTGCGGAACTTCGGGAGAATTTCCAGGAGGGCCGGAAGATTCGCGCAGCGGGGCGTCTTATGACGCGCCGGGACATGGGAAAGAGCGCATTTGCGGATCTGAAAGATGAGACCGGTCGCATGCAGATCTATGCCAAAAAAGATATCCTTGGCGAGGAACACTACCGATTTTTTACGGGGCTATCGCTCGGGGACATCCTCGGGCTTGAAGGGGAACTTTTCAAATCCAAGACCGGCGAACCTACGATCAGGATCGAGAAGTTCGAACGGCTTTCTAAGATCGTCCGCACGCTTCCGGAAAAATGGCATGGCTTGAAGGATGTCGAGACCCGTTACCGACACCGCTATGTGGATCTGATCTCAAACGACGAAGTGCGAGCGACTTTCAAAACGCGCAGTCGCATCATCCGTGAGATCCGTTCGTTCCTTGATCAGCGGGGTTTTATGGAAGTGGAAACGCCCATGATGCAACCTTTGGCCGGCGGCGCCCGCGCGAAGCCCTTTGTGACGCATCATCACACGCTTCATACGGACCTCTATCTTCGCGTAGCGCCCGAACTTTATCTGAAGCGGCTTCTCGTGGGCGGTTTTGAAAAGGTCTATGAGATCAATCGTAATTTTCGCAACGAAGGAATTTCGGTTCGTCATAATCCCGAATTCACCATGATAGAACTTTATCAAGCATACGCGGATTACGAAGACATGATGAGCCTCACGGAAGAGCTGACGCACCACCTCGTGACGATGCTTTATGGCAAGGAAGAGATCCCGTACGGTGAGAAGACCCTGAACTTCAAACGGCCCTGGAAGCGCGTTTCCTTTTACGGCGCGCTCGAGAAAGTCACGGGCATGAATTTCCGTAAAGTGAATGTGCGTGACGCGGCAAAGAAACTGCATCTTGAATTTTCGGAAAAGACGGAAGATATCGATGTGCTGAACGCGATCTTCAGCGAAAAGGTTGAGAAACATTTTTGGGACCCCGTCTTCGTAAT
>JAHFHJ010000144.1:1307-3878 GCA_023246985.1 Candidatus Omnitrophota bacterium
AAGCCTCTGGAGCGTGTCTGATGGGATTTGAAACTTTTATTGCAAAAAGGCATCTGATGCGGCGACGCAAGACGGGTTTTATTTCGCTGATCTCTTTTATTTCGATCAGCGGGGTGGCGATCGGGGTCATGGCTTTGATCGTGGTGCTCGCGGTGATGAGCGGATTCGACCGTGAGCTCAAGAATAAGATCGTGGGCGTTCAGCCGCATCTGAGGATCGAAAAAGTGGATGGCATCGAGAACGCGCAACGGGATCTGGACGCGATTCGCCGACATAACATTCCGGGGCTTGTATCCGTCTCAACCTTTATTGAGGGGCAGGCGATTCTTCGCAGCACCAAGAACGCGACGGGGGTGGTGGTGAAGGGTGTGGATCCCGCCCATGAAGATCTCAACATCTTTGAAAAGAACATGGTATCCGGAGCCTTGAATTTCAAGGATTCCGTGCAAGTCGAACGCAAAAGGTTTCTCTGGTTCTTTAAACGCAAGATCGAAACGCGTCAGGGCAGTGTTTTTATCGGAGAGAATCTGGCGGCCATGCTGGGCGCGCAAGTGGGCGATGTGATCTACATGATCACCCCGATCCCGGAAAAAGAGAATCCGTTTGTTCCGCTTCCGATGCATGTGAGAACCTGGCCGTTTCTGGTGCGGGGGATCTACCGCGTGGGGATGAACGATTTTGACTCTTCGCTTGCGCTTGTCGCTATCGAGCAGGCTCAAAAAATCTACCAGATGGGTTCGAAGGTAACGGGGATCGGCATGCGTTTCAGAAATGTGGACGATGCCGAAAAATGGAAGTGGATCATCGCCGGAGATTTTTCGAATCAGTATTATTTTCGCTCATGGTATGACATGAATCAAAACTTTTTTCAAGCCCTCAAGGTCGAAAAATCAGTCATGACGATTCTTCTGGGGCTCATCATTTTGGTCGCGGCGTTTAATATCATTTCAACGCTGACGATGGTCGTGATGGAAAAGACCAAAGACATCGGCATCCTGCGGGCTTTGGGCGCGACGCGCATGAGCGTCCGCAAGATCTTTATCATGGAAGGGTTCAGCATCGGCTCTCTCGGGATCCTGCTTGGAGCGGTGTTGGGGCTTTCGCTCGCGTACCATCTGAATCCTGTCGCGGAATTTCTTAAAAAAACCACGGGGCTGGATGTTTTCCCAAGCGACATCTATCTCTTTGACCGCATCCCGTCCGAGGTGCATATGTCGGATGTCGTGATGATCGTCGTGTTTGCGTTGGTCGTGGCCGTTGTGGCGGGTTTCTATCCCGCGCATCGCGCGGCGAGTCTGAACCCTGTGGAGGCGCTCCGCTATGAGTAATCTCGTGGAAGCTCCTTTGCTCAGCGCGTTCGACGTCCGGAAAAACTATGAGACGCCGGCCGGAACCCTCGAGATTCTTCGCTCGATTCAGTTAATCGTCCGCAAGGGTGAGATGGTTTTTATCACGGGAAAGTCGGGCTGCGGGAAATCCACGCTGCTCCACATTCTCGGCGGTTTGGATCGGGCGACGGATGGCAAGATTTTTTTCGAAGGGAAGGATATGGTTGAGATGTCGGAGCGTGAGCTTGCGCGGCTGCGCAGCCGTCAGTTTGGGTTCGTGTTCCAGTTCTATCATCTGATGCCGGAGCTGACGGTCTATGAAAATGTGCTTTTGCCGACTTTGATCGCGGAAAAGGCCAACAAACCCTGGGTCAAGGAGATGCTCAAGCGCGTGCGTCTTTGGAACCGCAGAACTCATTTTCCTTCCGAGCTTTCCGGCGGCGAGCAACAGCGCGTGGCGATCGCACGAGCGCTTGTGAATCATCCGGCGGTGGTCCTATGCGACGAACCGACCGGGAATCTGGATCCTGAGACCGCAAGCCAGGTGACGACGCTTTTGAACGAATTGAATCGGCAGGAAGGCCAAGCGTTCCTGATTGTGACGCATGATGAGGAAATGGCGTCGCGCTATGACCGTTCGTACCGTCTTCAGGACGGGATCCTGATCTCGGGGCCATCGAAGGTCCCGGCCCCGGAGACGATCCTCCACAATAAACCGGTCTTATAATCGCAAAAACCCAGGAGAAGAAAATGGAATTACAAATCTATATTGACGGCAAGTGGTACCCGAAAAGCGAAGCAAAGATCTCGATTTTCGACCACGGCCTTTTATACGGAGACGGGGTTTTTGAAGGAATCCGCGCCTATCAAGGTCTTGTCTTTAAGCTGGATGAGCATCTGAAGCGACTCAGGGAATCCGCGCATACGCTGATGCTGACCCTTCCGATGGATGTCAAAGGCATCAAGACCGCCATCCTTTCAACGCTTCGAAAGAACCGGCTGACGGATGCTTACATCCGCGTGGTGGTGACGCGCGGGGTGGGCGACCTTGGGCTTTCGCCCTGGCTTTGCAAAAAGGCCACGATCTTTATCATCACGGATAAGATCACGCTTTATCCCAAGGAGCTTTATAAAAAAGGCCTTGAGATCATCACGGTGCCGACCGTGCGGAATCTTCCCGAAGCCGTGAATCCTTCGATCAAGAGCCTGAACTATCTTAACAATATCATGGCAAAGATCGAAG
>JAHFHJ010000040.1:0-2420 GCA_023246985.1 Candidatus Omnitrophota bacterium
CGCATTGTCGCAACCCCGGCAGGAAGCTGGCAGGCGACCTGGTCGAAGACGGGCTACGGCGATCTGCCTCAGGTCGTAACGCTTAGCAAGGAGAACCCCAATCAGGATCCTCCGCTACCGCTGGATCCAAGCTACCAGCTCTTGATGGAAACGACGACGGTTCACATTTACGCGTCGGAAGGAAGGTTTACTTACGATCCGGAGGCAAACCGGTTGGATATTGTGGCATGGCTCTCTCGTGACGGCAGCATTTTAACCGGTGTGGTGAATGCCCGCGTCTACATCTACGAGGGGGCGACGCTTGTCAGCGGGGCCCCGGTTATTTTAAGCATGGTGGGTAACAAAGAAACGGGTCTCTGGAGCGCGGTCATTAACGATGCCACGGGGGCTCCGTTCAGTTTGAAAGCCGGCGTCACCTATGTCGCTAAAGTTCAGACCCAGATCGCGAGCCAGGTCCCCAATAACATGTGGTATCAAACGCCCACGGCATTTGAGATCACTACCCCAAGGAAATTGCAGGATGTGATCGATAAAGTGAATGATGTGCTGGATAAACCGATCACTGAGGTCGAACAAGGGATCCAAGATACGCTGAACGCGCAAACGGGGACGATCGTGGCCCTTTTGGGTTTTGAGCTCCCGAAGACGCTTAAGAGTGAAATGGAAAAACAAACCGGATTGATCGCAACTGCGGTGACGGATTTCAAAAATACCGTGGCGGCATCCCTTGTCGCGTTAGAGACCGGAGCGAAAAAGAGTTTGGACGCGGGCGCTCAGCTTGAAGCGACGGCGAAAAAGTTTTCATGGAAAGTCAGCGCCTCACCCAATCCTTCGCTTACCGGGGATACGGTCACCCTGCAAGCGCAAGGCATCGCGGGATTGTTTCCCATCGTGAGCGTCTACAACCATAAAAATAAGGAAGTGATCGCAAGCGGCCCCATGATCGAAGACAAAGCAAAGCCGGGGAACTACTCTATCAGTTTTCCAGCAGACCGGAACTTCGAACCCGGAAAAGCCTATACCTTTTTAGTGAGTGAAGACACCACAGGAGGCTTGGCCGCGGGTTCCGGGTTCGTTGAATCAACCTCGCTCAGTACGATCGCGGGTCTCGCGGCTTCCGCGCCGGGCGCCGAAACAGCCGCAAAGAAGGCGCTTGATGCGATCCAAGGGATGGAGGCCGTGATGACCAAGGGCGGCGATTTGGCGGGGGTGAAAGACCAAATGTCATCCCTGAAAGGCGTCGTTGAAGAGTTGCCGGGCAAGCTTGCCGAGGTGATGAAGAAGGAAGGGGGATCGGGCGACATTAGAAAAACGGTCAATACTATATCCACCCAACTGACGGCGCTTGCGGGTAAAGATGGCTATGATCTTTCGGGATTGATGGCAAAGGCCATCGGGGAAGCGCCTACGATCAAGGAACTCCGACAAAAATCAGACGACATTGATACCGCGACCACCATTATCCAAAAAACCATTGAAGCAAAACTGGGCGAATCGGAAGATCCGATCGTTGTGGCCTCCTACACCTCGGGGAGCGTGGTGTTGCGCGTGGTCGCGGTCAATCCGTCCGGCAGAAAGGTCCAGGAAGTTCCCGTAAAGATCTACCTGCCGCAAGAGACGCTGCCAGGGGACATTCTTGACAAAGGGGACTTGGAACTTGGGTATGATTCCGGGAAATCACTTTATTATGTTCATAGGGAAAAGATAGTCCTGCAGCCCAAGGAAACCCGCGTTTTGCAGGTAGAGTTAAAAGATATTTGGTTCGTGCCTGACGAAACACTTAGAAATTTGAGAAGTCAAACCGAAAGCATTTTGAAACATTTGGAAAAGACCCCGTATCTTGACCAGGCAAAGCTCGTGGCGGATACCATTTACGGAAGATTGGACCAAGTCGCCACTTCGCAAGCGGACGAATCTCTGAATAAAGAGCTCCACATCGGGCTTTACCGGTCGAACCTGATCGTGATCGAAAAGGTCAAAGAAGACATCGCTCGGCTTGAAAAAATGCTTGTCGCGGTCGGCGCGCCTCCGGCGCCGGAACTGTTGGCCGAAAGCAAACTGAACCTTAAAACGCCTTCTCGGGCGACCACTTGGTTTATTATTTTTGCCATCTTGGTCTTTGTGGGTCTCTTGGGCGCCGTATTCTTTTTTACCTGGCAAGCTCAGATCAAGGTTTCGCGTGAGTTTCCCGAAACCAAAAATAAAACCCCGCCTCCGGAATCTAAGGATTCGAACCAATCTCCGCCTGACGCGTCTTAGCCATGGATCTCGCGCATTCCTTCGATATTTCCATTGTGGCCCCGTCGGGCAGGGTGTTTGAAGGTAAAGCGCAGAGAGTTATTTTTCCCGGGACGAATGGGACTTTTGAGATACTCGCGAATCACAAACCTTTGCTTAGTCGGTTACGCTCTGGTACGATT
>JAHFHJ010000040.1:2520-6899 GCA_023246985.1 Candidatus Omnitrophota bacterium
CTCGACGAAGGGCTTAAAGAAAAACAAGGGCTTCTCGAACGCGCCAGGAAAGAGAGCGATGCGATCATGGAACGGGCGCGATCGGCCCGTAAAATTCTTGAGGAAAATTGGAATCAGGAACTTACCGAAAAAGCGCGCGAGGTTACGTTCCGGATCCTGCGGGCTGTTCTGCCGAGTAAAGTAAGTCAGTCGTTGCAATCCGAATGGATCAAGGAATTGTTGCTTTCGGAACTCGGCGGCCTGAGTCATTTGAATGTGCCGGAGGAAGTGACCCGGGTCGAGGTTGTTTCAGCGGTTCCCATGACGGAGGAGCAAAAAAAAGCTATTGCCGCAAAATTGGGAGAGAAGATCGGCCGGACGGTCGAAATCGAGGAAAAAACAGACGATCAATTGATCTTGGGTTTTTGCCTGTCGATGGGCTCCGTGGTCATTGACAGCAGCCTGTCCTGGAAATTAAAAGAGGCGCTTCAAAATGACAGAATTAAAGAAAGTCGTTGATCCGGGCCAACGGACCCATTTAGAGATCCACGAAATCGGGACCGTGGAGTCCGTGCGTAAATTCATTGTGCTTGCGAGCGGGATACCTTCCTGCGTTAACGGACAAATCGTGGATTTTGAGAATGGTTCGCGAGGCATCGTCATGGGGTTTAAGGAAGATTATGTTCAGATCCTCGTGATCAGTCTTGGCGGAGAAATAAGGAATGGGGACAAGATCTACAATCGCGCGGAACCGCTTTGTTTGCCGGTCGGAGAGCAATTTCTGGGGCGGATCGTAAGCGGCATCTGCGAACCCGTCGACGAGAAAGGGCCCGTCAAAGCCGACGCTCTTTTCCCCTTGTTTTTTGACGCCCCCGGCATTATGGACCGCGCCCCCGTTGAAAAAACGCTTGAAACGGGTACGGTCGCCCTGGACGCGGGCATTCCCATCGGATTAGGACAAAGGCAGCTTCTCATCGGGGACCGATTAACCGGAAAAACGACCGTCGCGGTCGACGCAATCCTGAACCAAAAACATACCGGAGTGATCTGCATTTATTGCTGTATCGGGAAACCGTACGCCGGTCTTTTGCGCGTCGTCCAGATCCTTAACGAACGGGGGGCGATGCCCTACACGATCGTGGTGAGCGGTATTTCGCCGGCGCCCGTTGCCGAGCAATATCTCGCACCTTACGCGGCGTGCATGCTGGGAGAATACTTCATGCAGATGGGGCGTGATGTGTTGGTCGTTTTTGACGATCTTTCAAAACACGCCTGGGTTTATCGGCAGATATCCCTGCTTTTGGAAAGAGCTCCCGGCCGCGAAGCTTACCCGGGAGATATTTTTTATATCCATTCTCAACTTGTGGAACGCGCGGGTTATTTAAAGAAAGAGCTCCAAGGAGGGTCGATGACCTTTCTGCCGATCGTCGAGATCCTGCAGGGGGACGTGACCGGTTATATTTCAACGAATTTGATCTCCATGACCGACGGACAAATCTACTTCAACGCCGGTTTATTCACCAAGGGGATCCGGCCCGCGGTTGATTTTGGTCTTTCCGTTTCGCGTATCGGCAGTAAAGCTCAGTGGCCCGCGATGAGGGAAGTGAGTAAAAGTCTCAGGATCGAATACTTGCATTATCAGGAACTTTTACAAATGTCCCAGATACGGACTTCCGGACTTTCCAAAGAAGCGGAAGCCCGTTTAAAACGCGGGGCAGCTCTCGCGGCTATTTTAAACCAGGACCGTCATGCGCCCCAGAGAGTTGAGGAGGAGATCTTTGTGCTCCACGCCCTCAACACGGGACTGCTGGATCTTCTGACCGCAGAGCAGATAAAAAAGTTTAAAACGGAATTTTTTTCGTTCGTTTCCTCTTCCGCGCCGGAACTGATTCAATCTTTGAGGAAAGAAAAGAAACTCACTCAAGAGATCAGAGAAAAGCTGGATCAAAAACTCAAAGAGCATTTTAACAATCTGTCGGTCTAGCCTTGTCTGAAACTTGATTTCTTAAATGGTTGACAAGGATTGCCCCATCCCGCCTCTGGCGGGATGATAGGTATGGGGACTATCCCGACTTTAATTTTCTTTTCATGGAGGGTAGTCGGGATTGCCCCAATTTCAACTTCGTTAAAATTGATAGGTATTGGGACCAGCACCCTATGAAGGATCCATGATCCCGCTCCTCAAGCTTAAAAAAGACATACAGTTCAATGATAATCTGCGTTCGGTCTTAGGAACGCTGAAATCCATATCAGTTCTTCAATTTCGGATATTGGAGCAAAAGCTCAAGGTCTTTGAATCTTTCGAGAAGTCTTTGGGGGAATTTTTTAATGCCGTGGATCTTGAGCGCATCGAGCATCCTTTTTTGGGTTCCCCAAAGGGGAAGGTCGGGATCATCGCGGTTACTTCCAACAGGGGGCTTCTCGGTGGGTTGAATACGCGGATCGTGAATGCCGCTCTTATCATTCAGAAAGAGCGGGGGGGGAGTTTATTCATCGTGGGAGAACAGGGCAAGACCTATGCCCAGCATTGCAAAGTGGCGTTTACGGCCTATCCGGGCATCATGGATGATGTCCGTTACCCGCAGGCCTATGAGATAAGAGACCGTCTTTTCGAACAACTTCAGGCGGGGCGTTTTGATTCTATCCAGATTATTTATCCTCGCGCTCTTTCTCTTGTGAATCATAAGATCGAGACCGCCTTTCTTCTCCCGTTGACAGGGCTCCGGTCCGAGAGCGCTTCACCCGCGGCGGACATGTCTCAATTTATTTTTGAGTCCTCAGTCGTAAGCATTTTGGAATATCTGGCCTATCTTTGGGTGGGGCAAAGGATCGGGGATATTTTCGGCATGAGCCGGTTGGCGGAAATGGGCGCGCGTTTTATCCATCTTGAGGAATCCACTCAAAAAATTCAAAAGGTTAATCAGAAACTGAGGCTTCAATATTTTAAGTTTCGCCACGAAGTGATCGACCAAAGCATGAGGGAACTTTTTGCCGCAAGGACGCTTTATGCCGGATGATCCCAAAAAAGACAATCCTGTCGGCCGCGTTATTTCAGTCCAAGGGCCCGTCGTCGACGTCAAGTTCAAGTCGGTCGGAGATCTGCCCAGTATTTACGGGGTCATGAAAGTCAACACGATCGACGACAAGGAAATATTTTTGGAAGTGGCGGAACACAGGGCCGATCAAGTCGCCCGTTGTATCGCGATCAATTCAACGCAAAATCTCCAGCGGAACGCGAAAGCCGTTTCCATGGGACATCCGATACAGGTGCCCGTGGGAGACGCGATGTATGGACGCGCGATCAATGTGTTGGGACAGCCCATTGACCAGAAGGGCCCCATTGTTGCGAACGAATACAGATCGATTCGGCGAAATGATATGGAGACGACCGTACGATCCAAAGCGATCACTTCAAAAAAATTTGAAGTATTGGAAACGGGGATCAAAATGATCGATCTCCTTTTCCCGTTGGTGAAGGGAGGCAAAACGGGAGTTCTGGGAGGCGCGGGTCTTGGAAAAAGCGTTATCACGCTCGAGATCATCCATAATATTGTTACCCGGCACCAGGGGACTTGTGTGTTTGTGGGGATCGGAGAACGTATTCGTGAGGGAAATGAACTTTTTTGGGAGCTCCACAATCACGGGATTCTTCCGAAAACGATGATCACGTTTGGGCAGATGAACGAACCGCCGGGCGCGAGGTACGGAGTTGCGATGACGGGCGTGACATTGGCGGAAACTTTGCAAAAAGAAAATCACGACGTTTTGCTTTTCGTCGACAATGTTTTCCGTTTTATCCAGGCCGGCGCTGAAATTTCGACGTTGCTGGGTCGCGTGCCGTCCGAGACGGGCTATCAACCCACGTTGATCTCGGAAGCCAGTGAGTTCCACGAGCGCATCCGGAGCGGGGACGGTCTTTCGGGGTCCGTCACGTGCATCGAGGCGGTCTACGTTCCTGCCGATGACCTTACCGATCCCGCAGTCGTCGCTATTTTCACGTTCCTTGATTCGCTGATGGTTCTTTCGCGCGAACGCGTTCAATTAGGTCTTTATCCGGCGATCGACCCTTTGCAGTCTTCCTGTGCGAACTTGGATTCCGAAATTGTTGGAAAGCGTCACTATCAAATATCCCAAGAAGTGCTCCAAACTTTTTATAAATATGAAGAATTGCGTAAACTCGTTCTCGTGATCGGTCTTGATGAGCTTTCTCCCGCGGATCGTCTCATCTATGATCGAGCGAGAAAACTGCAGAATTTTTTAACGCAGCCCTTTGCGGTCGCCGAAGCCTATACCGGGAAAAAAGGTCACTATGTCCCACTCGAGGAGACCCTTCAGGGGTGTGAAGAAATCCTGGCGGGTCGCCACGACAAACGAGCCGAAGAAGAATTTTACATGATCGG
>JAHFHJ010000040.1:6999-10711 GCA_023246985.1 Candidatus Omnitrophota bacterium
AGCAAGGAGTTGTGACGCGCGAACTGTTGGATCCTCTTCTGGCGAAGGCGGGTCAGAACGCGGGAGGATTGGGCGCGCTTTTGGTGCAGCACGGCCTGGTTGCCGAAGATGTTATTTTGAGAATCTACGCTTCAAAACTAAAACTTGGAAGCATCGATCCCTCCCAAAGCCCGATCGAGAAAAGCGCGATCGAACGAGTGCCTCTGAAGATCGCGGAATATTACCGCTTGTTGCCCGTCAAATTCGAAAATCGAAAACTGACCGTGGCAGTATCCGCGCCGTTTGATATCAGGACCCAGGATGCGGTGCAAACCGTTTTGGGTTGTGAGATCATCATGGTTTTGGCGCGGGAGCAGGATATTCTCGAAGGGATCAAAAAATGGTACGGATTGGGGGCGGGAACCATCGAGAAGATCCTTCAAACAACGCCTACGGAAGAAAGCGGCGGGGCGGCGCCTGCCGAGGCGCACGAGAAGGTAGAAGAACTCGGAAAAAACGTCGAAGACGCTTCCGTCATTAAACTGGTGAACCAGATCCTGATGGACGCGAATCAAAAAAGAGCCACGGACATTCATATCGAACCCTATCGGGGCAAAGTGAAGGTGCGTTACCGGATCGACGGCGTTCTTTACAATACCCCCATGCCGGCGGAGATCAAGCAATTCATTTTATCCATCGCTTCCCGTATCAAGATCATGGCCAATCTCAATATTATTGAAAAACGTCTTCCCCAGGACGGCCGCGCGATCGTAAAGATAGCGGGCGACACTATTGATCTTCGCGTCTCGTCTATTCCGACGCCTTCCGGAGAAAGCATTGTCATCCGGCTTCTTCCGATGGCCCGCCTTTTCAGTCTCGAGAAATTAGGCCTGAATAAAGACGAGATGCGTCTTTTCATGAAGTTGATCGAGAAACCGCACGGCATCATTTTGATCACGGGCCCCACCGGAAGCGGTAAATCAACAACGCTCTACGCGTGTCTTAGCATGATCAACACGGATGAACGTAAAATCATTACGATCGAGGATCCGGTGGAGTACGAAATGGAAGGAGTCACGCAGATCCAGGTGCTGCCGTCCATTGGGCTTGATTTCGCGAAAGGCTTAAGAAGTATTTTAAGACATGATCCGGACGTCATCATGGTCGGAGAGATCCGTGATCTGGAGACTGCTGAGACTGCGGCGAGGGTTGCGTTGACCGGTCATTTGGTTTTTTCAACACTCCATACCAATGATGCCGCGAGCGGCGTGACCCGGTTGATCGATATCGGCGTGGAGCCTTATCTGGTCGCTTCGAGCGTAGAAGCTTTTCTTGCGCAACGGCTGGTCCGTACGATATGCGAACATTGTAAAGAGGAAGACAAAGGCGGCCATGATGAAATCAAAATGAAGATCGTGAAGGAGCTGGGCCTTCCCTCGATAGATGGCGTAACTCTTTATAGGGGAAAGGGTTGTGAAAAGTGCAATTTTACGGGTTTTTGGGGACGCGTCGCCATTTTTGAAATTCTTTTTATCGATGAACACATACGCGGACTCATCATGAGGCGGGTCCCCGCCAGCGAGATATGCCGTTACGCGATTTCGAAAGGCATGCGCACCTTGCGGCAAAGCGGCTGGCAGAAAGTGATCGCAGGACATACCACGCCGGAAGAGATCATAGAAGTCGCGCCGGAGGAAATGGCGAATTCAGAGAAAGAGAGCTCCCCCCCACCTCCGGAATTGGGATCGCAAGCCTCGAAATCAGAATCGCAGGCCGCGCAGACGCCGGCGCAGAAAAAAATCCGGTGGGATGAGAAGCGCGCTTTTATGCGTTTGAATGTTCAAGTCAACATTCAACACCGCGTTTTGGCCGTTTCGGAAATCGAAAAAAAGAAGCTTCAATCGGAACAATTCGGCAGCACTAAAAATTTGAGCGCGGGGGGCCTTGTTTTTATGTCTCCGGAGCCGCTCAAGGTGGGTTCAGTTCTGGAATTAGCGATCGAACTTCCCGGGGCCAAAGAGGTCATCCGGTGTTACGCGAAGACGATTCGCGTGGAAACCGCGGAAGAAAATGGAAATTACGATATTGCCGTATGTTTTTTGGACCTTTCCGGAGTGGATCGGGCCCACTTGGATCAATTTGTCAGGGAAGAGACTCTTTGAGAAATTTGTCAAAAGTTCAGGACGCGGGGCGGATTTATCGGCGTCTTGGAATGAAGAACGATATCCGGTACCGCGCGGGTTATCTTCGCTTTAAAG
The DNA here is from genome assembly GCA_023246985.1 of Candidatus Omnitrophota bacterium. Taxonomy (GTDB): domain Bacteria; phylum Omnitrophota; class Omnitrophia; order Omnitrophales; family Aquincolibacteriaceae; genus Aquincolibacterium. The sequence continues at coordinate 9,237 of JAHFHJ010000040.1, forward strand.
CGCAAAGCGGTTTTCAGCCCGAATGCTGCGGGGCCGACGCGGATCCAGCGCGGGAAGGGGCCGGCTTTTTCCGCGAGCAGAGACTCAAAACAGGGGATTACGGAAAATGATCCTAGGGTCGCTTTTAAAACAAAAAGCAATGTTTCACTCACCCCGTTCGGTACGGTTCCAACCACAGAATGCGCTCCGTCGCGCGACCGTCTGCTTTCCGGGCCTCTCGAACGGAAGCCGGCTTCCGCTCGAACCGTTTAACGATCAAGAAAAATAACATGAGCCAGAAAAGTCCTTTAAAAAAATTCTCACCATTAAAAATCCAAAGGGAAATACTGCAAAGATCTTTCCTAACCGCTTTTTTCGTTTTTTGCGTCATGTTCGGAGGCGCTCTGTGGGGGTGGCGGATCTCTTTGAAAACGCTCCAAGCGAAGCAACAAAGTGCGCTCGAGAATTTGAGTTATGAAATGACGAATGCGATGCAGACGGAAATATTCGCTCATATGGAGCTGCTTAACAGCGTTCAGCGTTTTTTTAAGATCAATAAGACAGTCGAGCGTGAGGAGTGGCAGGCATTTCTGGAATCTTATAATCTCAAGGGCCGCCATCCGGATCTGGTCGCAGTCCGTTATATCGAACGCGTCAAGAATGAGAATAAAGAAGCATTCATTCAATCGGTTAGAAGCGACCGAAGCGTTTCTCCCGGAGGCTATCCGGATTTTGATATCCATCCCATGCCGGGAACTCCCGGTCCCTCCTCGGTTTGGAATGAATCCTATGTTATCAAATATATCGTGCCTTTGGGGGGTAACGAAAAAATGATAGGGCGGGACCTTTTTTCCGATGCCTCCCGTCGAAAAATATACGAAGATGCCTGGATGACGGGAGAGGCGGCGGCGGGAAAGATCTCCGAAGAAATACAAACCGGGAACGAGGCCTTTGTTGTTTGCGCCCCTATTTATTCGAATAGCTTGCCGCATTCCGGCATCCTTGAGAAGCAAAAAGCGTTTACCGGGTTTGTTGACATGATCGTTTTAACGAACGAGTTTTTCACCGATAGCCTCAAAAACACCAAGTTGTTTTCGCAGGTCTTTTTTGAGGTCTACGACGGGGATTTGGCGCATTACGATCCGCTTCGCCGCAATTTGATTTTCTCCAATCGCCAACAGAAAAATGAAAACGGGCGCGAGTCGCTCAGCTATCAAAAAGCGTCCTTTAAAACCCGACACACCTTGAAAATCGCGGATCGCATATGGACCGTTTTCTTCTTTTCAACGAGCAATTTTCACGTGAAAGAAATTGGCGACACGACGCCGCTGATCGTTCTGATCGGGGGGTCGTGCCTCAGTTTGCTTGTTTGGGGGATATTGTATGTTCTTTCAACCTCGCGGCTCCGCGCTGTTTTACTGGCCCAAGAGATCACGAAGGAATTAAGGGAATCGGAAGAAAGACTTCGCGCGATCTCACAATCCGCGATCGACGCG
>JAHFHJ010000145.1 GCA_023246985.1 Candidatus Omnitrophota bacterium
TAGTCCCAATACCTATCAATTTTAACGAAGTTGAAATTGGGGCAACCCCAACTACCTTTATGTAAAAAAATTCAAAGTTGGGGGTAGTCCCAATACCTATCATCCCGCCAGAGGCGGGATGGGGCAATCCCGACTACCGTTCATGAAAAGAAAATCAAAGTCGGGATAGAATCAAATGGAGAACGGTATTAGAAATCAAATTTCAGACAAGGATAGCATTCCTAAGATTCCGAAGATTTTTTTATGAAATTTGAAATCAAAAAGGAGGGGGGCCATGAAGCTTCTGGGAAAGATCGTGATGCTGTTGGTTGCGGCGCTTGCCGTGCTGGTGCTCGCGCGCAATGGAGTGGTAAAGGCGACGGCGGAAAATGGGGTGCGCATCATGACGGGAATGCCTTTAAGCATTGGTAAGCTCGATCTCGGTTTGACGAGCACCCGGGTCGATCTCGAAACCCTTGTTGTCAAAAATCCGGCCGGGTTCCATAACACAGTGCTCGTGGACATTCCGAAGATCCTCGTGGACTATGACCTTTTTGATATCCTGAAAGGGAAGGTCCATTTGGAGAATCTTGAATTCGACATGAAACAGTTCACGGTCGTGAAAAATGAGAAAGGAGAGCTCAATTTGGACCGCCTGAGAGCGCTCCAGGGGACCCCCCAAGCGTCTGCTTCAATATCGAAGCCTGGACCCAAGGCTCCGGCAAAGGCTGTGCCGATCCAAATTGACATGATGCATTTTAAAATCGACAAGGTCGTTTATGTGGATTATTCCGGCGGTCAACCCTCGACCAAAGAATTCCGTATGAACCTGGATCAAAGCTATCAGAACATCACCGATCTCAACAGCATCGTGCGTTTGATCGTTCTGAAGGTCATGATAAACTCCGGGATCTCGAACCTCGTGAATTTCGATATCGGAGGTCTGGAGGGAACCCTCACGGGAGCTTTTAACACCTCCACGAAATTGGCGGCCCAAACCGCGGCGAAAAGTCTAAGCGCGTTGAAGACCGTCGCACAGGATCCGAGTCGACTCGCAGGGAAAACAGGGGACATGCTTGGGACCACGACGGGGGCTGTGGGAGATACTGCCAAAGGCTTGACCCGTGAAATGAAAAATGCCGCCGGAACTCTCAGGAACAAATTAAAAATTCCGTTTTAAAAACGAATTTTAATCCGTTCGTACGAACAATAGGTCTATCTTATGGCAACGCGGGAAGAAGAACTGAAGGCGCTTCTCCATATCACGGAGAATATCAATGCCGGGAAAGTTCTCGAGGAGGTTTTGGACTATGCTTACGAATCTCTACGCGAGATTATTCCCTATCACCGGATCGGTTTTTCGCTTTTAGAAGAAAACAATGCCATTCTGCGGGCTTATTGGGTGAAGTCGCAAGCGTCCCTGGTTAAGATCGGGAAGGGCTATTCCGCAGGAATGCGCGGCAGCAGCCTGGAGAGGGTCCTCGAGACCGGCGAGCCGCGCATCTTAAACGATCTTAAATCCTATCTCAAATCACATCCCCGTTCGGATGCCACCCGGAAGATCGTAGAAGAGGGGATGCGATCCAGCCTGACGTGCCCGATGTTTGCCTCGGGGAAACCCATCGGGTTCCTTTTTTTCTCCAGCATGAAGACGCATGAGTATCAGAATGCCCATGTGGAACTTTTCCAGGAGATCGCGGGCCAGCTCGCTTTGACCCTGGAAAAAAGCCGTCTCTACGAGGAAGTGGTCCGGTTCAACGATCTAAAGAATAAATTCCTCGGGATCGCCGCCCATGACCTGCGCAATCCTATCGCGGTCATTAAGGGGTACACGGATCTTCTTTTAAAAGGTTTCTTGGGAGAGATCGCTCTTTCGCAAAAGAAACCCTTGGAGAGGATCACCCGGCATTGCGACAAAATGCTTGCGTTGATCCGTAACCTACTGGATGTGACCGCCATCGAGGCGGGTCATTTAGCGATGGATCGGCGGGAGACCGATCTGACGGCTTACCTGAGGGAAAACGCCCTGAATAACGCGCTTTTGGCCAAAGGTAAATCGATAGAATTGGTTTCGGAGATTCCCGTAGATCTTCCCAAAATTGCGATGGATCCCGACCGCATCGATCAAGTGATCAATAACCTCATCACGAACGCGATCAAATTCTCGAAGCCGGGAAGCCGCATTGTTCTCAGGGCCGTTCGCCTCAAAGAGGCGGTCGCGATCTCAGTCACGGATCAGGGCCAGGGGATCCCGCCCGAGGAAATGCCCAAGATGTTCCAGTATTTTGGAAAGACCAACATACTGCCGACCGCCGGGGAAAAGAGCACCGGACTGGGGCTCGCCATCGCCAAACGCATGGTGGAAGCCCACGGCGGAAAGATCGGGGTCGAAAGCCAGCCGGGCAAAGGTTCTACATTCACATTTACGCTTCCTCTCGTCGCATCCTGAAATAATGAACGGATGGACGATCGAGATCAAGGCGAGGTGTTTCGATCCGGGTCGCATCCGGAAAATCTTTCTCGTCCGCGGCGCGCAGCACGTTTCAGGCGAAGTCGCTGAGCCTGACCGGCAATCGTTTTGCTCCCCACGTTCCGGGCACCGGCTCAAAGATCCCCGTGCAAACGGCCCCGCAGAATTTACAGAGCCCCTTTTCCTTCAGATTCCAGGCGGTTATCTCATAGCCATTCCGCCCGACGAGTTTTTTGCCGCAGGCGTGACAATACGTCGTTTCGCTTTCCGGGTCTTCAACATTTCCGATGTAACAATAATGAATCCCGTTCGCGAGAGCGATCCCGCGGGCCTTGCGGAGCGTGGCGGCCGGTGTAGGCGGCAAATCCATCATTTTCCACGCCGGGTGAAATGCCGTGAAGTGTAGGGGAACATCGGGCCCCAGATTTTTGACGATCCAGGAAGTCAGGGCGTTCAGCTCTTTGTCCGAGTCATTCAGTGTCGGGATCAAAAGCGTCGTGATTTCAAGCCAGACCCGGGTCTCCTTCTTGATGAATTCAAGCGTTTCGAGAACGGGCTGAAGCGAGCTGTCCGTGTATTTCTTGTAGAATTCTTCCGTAAAACCCTTCAGATCCACGTTCGCCGCGTCCATCCATTCATAAAATTCTTTGCGGGGTGCTTCACAGACATAGCCGGCCGTAACGGCGACCGTTTTGATTCCAAGTTTCCGGCATTCTTGGGCGGTATCGATCGCGTACTCATGAAAGATATGCGGCTCATTGTAGGTGAAGGCCACGCTTCGGCAATCGAGGGCTTTGGCGGTTTTAGCGATGAGCTCCGGGGAGGCGGTGTCGGCGAGCGTTTCATTCTCTCGGGATTTACTGATGTCCCAATTCTGGCAGAATTTGCAGCCGAGATTGCAGCCGGCCGTACCGAACGAAAGGATCGGCGTGCCGGGCAGGAAATGAAAAAGGGGTTTCTTTTCGATGGGATCCACGCAAAACCCGCTGGAACGGCCGTACGTGGTAAGCACGATCTCGCCGTTCTGACAGGCCCGGACAAAGCAGAATCCCCGCAAGCCTTCAAGGAGTTTGCAGTGACGGGGACAGAGGACGCATTGGATGTGGTTGTCCGTTGTTTTTTGCCAGTATTTTGTCGGAACGATCGATTCCATTGCGTTATTATGCCTCATATTCCGGAAATGCGCATGGGAACTTTTAAGGTCAATTTTAAGATCAATCGGTGCCGGGATGGGGGGGCTTGCGAAAGACTCTTGAGGGGGAAATGATCACTCGAATTTACCGAACAGCGTATCAGATTAAGTCGGAGAAGGGCTGGCGGATCGGGAGATTGGCCGGCCCTTGTCCTGAATTTTGTTTCATAAAGGTTGACGAAGACCGCCCCATCCCGTCCCATTGGCGGGATG
>JAHFHJ010000146.1 GCA_023246985.1 Candidatus Omnitrophota bacterium
AAAAATGGAAACCGCCGTAACGGCATATGAAAGGGGGGAGCTTGCGGCGCTGAAGGATTTCGTGAAAGCGGCGCGGGCCTATATCTCGCTGCTCCGCGAACATATTCAAAAAGAAGATCACTGCTTGTTCTCGATGGTCAACGAAAACCTTAGCGAAGAAGAGCAAGAACGGCTGTTTAAGGCGTTTCGGGCCGAAGAATCCAAGATCGCCAAAGATCAGGGGCCGGACTTTTATCTTAAAAAAGCACAGGCGCTTGCCGCACGGTTCCAGGTGGCGCCTTGCGATCCCAAGCCCGGTGCGTCCTCCTCATGCGGTCATCACGGATCAGGAGCGTGCGGTGGGTGAAGCGGTGTGTCGCGTCCGAATGATTCAAAACAATAACTCATACCGTTCTTCATTTAAGGGTTAACGGTACATGGGGTACCCATGCCCCATCAATTCGAATGTCACGCAGTACTAACAGAAATCCCGTTCTGAAAAGATCGGGAAAATCAAAGAAGAGGAGAAACTATGAAACGGTACTGGCTTGCTTTCGTTGCGATTGCCGTCTTATCGTTCGGTGTTTTACTTTGGCAGGGATTTGAGATCTATCACAACGTTCCGCCGACCCCGAAGGAAGTCGTATCCACGGCCGGCAAGGTACTGATCACCCGTGACGATATCCAGAACGGTCAAAATGTCTGGCAGTCGATCGGAGGGATGGAAGTCGGCTCGATCTGGGGACACGGTAGTTATGTAGCGCCGGATTGGACCGCAGATTGGTTGCATCGGGAGCTCAGTTTTATCCTGGACCATTGGGCGCTGACCCAAGGCACGCGTAGTTTTACCCAACTGTCCGAAGACGATCAGGCTGTTTTCTTAAGCCGTTTAAAGAAAATGATCCGTACCAACACCTACGACACTTCCAAGCAGCGCATCGTGATCGATCCCGTGCGTGCGCAGGCTTTTGAAAGTAACGCCCAATATTACGCGAATGTTTTTTCGCTCGGCCGCTCTCAATTTGCGATCCCGCAGGGGGCATTGACGGATCCCGTCAAACTCCGACAATTGTCGGCTTTCTTTTTCTGGACCTCGTGGGCGGCATCCACGGATCGTCCGGGCAAAGATTACAGCTACACGACCAATTGGCCGCATGAAGATCTTATCGGAAATCGTCCGACCGGCGGATTGATCGTCTGGACCGGGGCGAGCGTGATCCTTCTGCTGGCCGGCATCAGCGGGATGGTTTGGTATTACGGAAGTCAATACGGCAAGGACTATATCAGGATCGCGGTCCCGAATCAGGATCCTTTAGGAGGTCTGATACTTTCTCCGAGTCAGCGGTCGCTCATTTTTTATTTTTTCACGGTCGCCGTTCTTTTTTTGCTTCAAATCGGTTCCGGAATTCTTACGGCGCATTACGGGGTTGAAGGAGCGGGGTTCTACGGGATTCCGATTGCGAAATGGATCCCGTACAGCATCACAAGGACCTGGCACGTACAACTGGGGCTTTTTTGGATCGCAACCGCCTGGCTTGCGGCGGGGCTTTTCGTGGCTCCTGTGATCGGGGGAAAAGAGGATCGTTTTCAGAAAATCGGCGTGATCGCGCTTCTTGCGGCGCTTTATGCGGTCGTCCTGGGGTCCCTGACCGGAGAATGGCTTAGTATTTTTCAAAAGTTTTCCGGGAATCACTGGTTTTACTGGGGGCATCAGGGGTATGAGTACATCGATCTGGGAAGAATCTGGCAGATCGCGCTTTTTGCCGGTCTCTTACTCTGGCTTTTTCTGGTCGTCAGGATGGTTTTACCGGCTTTCAAAAAAAAAGAGACGCCCAAGCCTCTTCTCGGGGTGCTTGCGGTTTCTCTGGTCGCGATCGCGCTGCTTTACGGCGCGGGATTGGCATGGGGACAGAAAACCCCGCTTCCGGTCGTGGAATATTGGCGCTGGTGGGTGGTCCATCTCTGGGTGGAGGGGTTCTTTGAGGTGTTTGCGACGGCTGTGATCGCGTTCCTTTTCGCGAAAATGAGTCTGATCGATCCGGTTCATGCCGCACGCGCAACGCTGTTCGCTTCGACCGTTTATCTTTCGGGCGGGATCATCGGCACCTTGCATCACCTTTATTTCTCCGGTACGCCGATTTCGGCCATGGCCTTGGGTTCGGTTTTCAGCGCCCTGGAAGTCGTTCCGTTGGTGCTGGTAGGACTCGAAGCGTGGGAGCATATCCGCCGCGCGGAAGCCGCGCCCTGGGTGGTTCGCTATCAATGGCCGATCTATTTCTTTGTGGCCGTGGCCTTCTGGAACATGATCGGCGCCGGACTGTTCGGGTTCATGATCAATCCGCCGATCGCGCTTTATTATATGCAGGGATTGAACACCACGCCCTTGCATGGCCATGCGGCTCTTTTCGGCGTTTATGGAATGCTCGGTCTCGGACTCATTCTTTTTTGTCTGCGGTTCTATCAGCCGCGCGCGGAATGGAGCAATCCATTACTCGGCACGTCCTTCTGGTGCATGAACGGCGGGCTGATGGCCATGTGCGTCGGCAGCCTTCTGCCGGTGGGGATGATGCAGACGTGGGTTTCCGTAGAAAAAGGTTATTGGTACGCGCGGAGCAGTGAGTTCATGCAGATCCCGGTGCTTCAATTTTTTCGCTGGCTGCGCGTGCCGGGGGATACGCTCTTTGCGATCGGGGCGCTTTTTTTCATTTATTTCATCCTAACCGCCCTGGTTGCCGAGTTTAGGAAAGCCGAAGTCTAGTACCGTTCTCCATTTGATTTTAAGGGTTAACGGTATTGTACCGCATACCTAAATTCGAATGTCATGCGGTACTAGCACGGGTTTTGTAGAAGCCGTCTGCAGCGTCTATAATAATCAAGACCCCCTCCGCCGGCGGCTCAGGGGGTTTTATATGATATACGGCAAAAACAGTCGGCGCCGGCGGAATTGAGAGTTGAAGGGGCCGGGAGATTCCCCCGCATGCGGGGGAATTGGAAAGGACACGGCGGGGCCGCTTGAGCGGTTCGGGGTTTTATATCAGGGCGAAGGGAAAGTTTATGGAACAGCATCACTACCAATACATCTACGGGCCTGTAACTTCCTGGAGGTTGGGGAAGTCCCTCGGGATCGATCCGGTCTCGACGGATGAAAAGACTTGTTCCTTTAACTGCGTCTACTGCCAAGCCGGGAGGACGACCGTCCTAACTGTCGAGCGGAAGGTTTTTGTGCCAACCGAAGCTCTGATCCGGGAGCTTCGGGCTTTGCCGGAGATGGAAATAGACTCCATCACTTTTGCCGGTAATGGCGAACCGACTCTTGCGAAAAATCTGGGAGAAATGATCCGGGCGGTTCGCGGGATTCGCGAGGAAAAAATCGCCGTGATCACGAACGCTTCGCTGATCGACCGCAAGGATGTCCAGGAAGATCTTGTGCTTGCGGATCTTGTGGAAGCCAAACTGGATGTTTGTTCGGCGGATTCTCTCCAAAAAGTGAATCATCCCTCCGCGGAGATCGTTTGGGAAGCCATCGTGACGGGGCTTAAGACTTTCCGGAAGATCTACCAAGGGCATTTAAACTTGCAGATCATGTTTGTAGCGGGCAATCAAGCTGATGCGGCCGATATTGCGCGAGCGGCCCTTGGGATCGGGGCGGATGAGATCGAGATCAATACGCCTCTCAGGGAATCTCCGGTGAAGCCGCTTTCACCCGCGGAAATCGGAAAAGTGACGGATATTTTTCGTTCGACCTGCGGTACTGCCGTGAAGGTGCGCAGTGTCTACGAGGAGAAGCGGGAAAAAAGCGAGCCTTTTTGCCGGCGGGCTACCGAGCGGCGACGGGGAAAAGAGCCCGAGTGAAAGAGTCCAAGCCGAGGCCGA
>JAHFHJ010000041.1 GCA_023246985.1 Candidatus Omnitrophota bacterium
AGAGCTCGTCCCCGCTCCGGTCATAAATTTTGTCCGTCAACGCATCGCGAAGCTGAAGGAATGCTTCTCCGATAAAGGTTTGCGGGAAACGGATCACGGCCTGCGCCCGGATCATCGAATAATTAATGACGACCATCTTACAATTCTCTTCATACTGCCAAAGCCATGCCACGATTCCCTGAGAGGTCTCGTTCTTTTCCCACGCCGAACGGGTTTCAAGAAGCATCCACGTCCCTTCGTGCGTGACCGGAGTTTTAAGAAAGCCCATCAACCTTTGATAAATATCCGCTGTTTCGTGATCCGCGGGTTCATGGGGCTCCCGCCGCAAGTGGACGGGAGTGCGGATCCTGCGGCCTTCCAATTGTCCGTCATGAAAGAAACGAAGCCCCGGGACTGTCGCGGCCGCCAGTCCCGCAGCTTGGGATTTCTTCTTGCCGAAGACTACCACCGCGCGTTCCTCGTCATGATTTTCAATAAAGCGGAGGCATTTATCCCGGTACTCCGGCGCGGCCTTCAGATGATCACGGACTGAAACCGGCGAATCGAAAAATAAACGGTCGTAAAGCCGCTTGTCATAAGTGAAATCAAAGCCGAGCTGCTGAAGGGACCAATCTTTATCCCAATAAACCTCTGCAATAAAAATAAAATTCGGCGCGACTTTTTTCACTTCCGGGATCACCTCGGCCCAAAACTCCGTCGCGGGCCGCCTTTCTTGAACGTGTTCTCCCCAAACCTTTTGAAAAATGTCGTTCAGCCCAAGCATGGCCATATCACAACGCACGCCGTCAGCGACCTGCGCGATCTTGACGAGTTCCCTGCGCCAGGCCGTACGCACCGCCGGAGACCAGAAATTGATCTGCGCGGTATCGATCCAGGGCGGAAAATAAGGATCCCGGCCATGCGCGATCTTTTTCCCGTCGGCCGTAAGGAAGGCCCAATGCGGGTGCTTGCGAAGGGTTTCCGGCCGGCAGGATACGAATACTTCAGGATGTTCCACAGTCCAAGGATGATCAAAAGCCAGGTGATTGGGAACAAAATCCAGCACGAGTCCGATCCCGAGACCATTGAGCTTCATTTTAAACTGGAGTAATTCCGCCGGCTTGCCAAGATAAGGGTCCAGTTCATATTCGTAAATGGCATAAGGAGAACCGGTCACATCTTCCTTCTTCCAATCCGGAAGGATCAGATCATAGGCTCGCCTCAGGCCGGGTTCCTTCGCGGCATGCGCCCGGGAGCCGGGACTGCGGGTCCAAACGCCCATAAGCCAGAGATAACCAAACCCCTGATCCGCGAAGGTTTTCCATTCTTCGATCGGAACCGTCGTAAGCGTCAGGGGGCGTCCGTATTTCTCGGACATCCTGGAGATAAAAAAAAAGGCATTCAGTTCGAGCAGCTGCGGATGTTTTCTCATAACCCTTTCCGTGATGTTAAATCCTGCGGTTTTAATTATCGGTTCCTCGAGAGATTTCCTTGATGAGGGGCCGTGGAGAGACGAACGAAGAAAAACAGAGAACCTGTCACATTGACGCAGTACCCCAGACTTCGGGAATCGACTTGGGGGGAGGGGGTATCGGAAACAAAAAAACGCGGGACGGTTTTATCGCCCCACGCTATGGAATACGGGATATTTCTTACTGGGTCTTAACCTTTGAGCAACGACACTTTGACCCTCTGGCCGATCCTGCTGAAATTGATGTTGTTCTCACGGGCGAGCCAGCCAATCGCCTGATTCAAGAGCGCCTCATCAACGCCCACCTCTTTGAGGAGTTTCGTCAGGGTTATTTCCCCCTTTTGCTCAAGGGTTTTGTAGATCTTTCCCGCTGTTTCGCCGATCCCGTAATACTGTTCTTGCATGATCATTCCCTTTCTCGCGTTAAAATAATGTGAAAATGATTAAAAAACTTCAGGGTCAATGTCCGGAAAGATGTTGTCCTTGCATTCCAGCTGCCCCAGCCAGCCCTCATCGAGCTGGTGGTGCATAAGATCTTCATAGATCCGCGTGAAATTGGCCAGATGTTCCTTGGTCCGCTTCACCGCATAGGGTACCACGGTGCCCGTGTGCATGATGAAAGCCCAGTCGCTCGATTGCGCGAGGAAAAGCTCCCGCGCGGCCTGTTTGAGCGCCCGTCCGGCTGTCCCGTTCTGGCCGTGGAATTTCTGCGTCATCTCGCTCATGCGCAAAGAAGCCTTGTGAAGATGACGGTAGATCCAGTCGTTGGCCCCGGAAAGCCAGGTCTCGCTGTAGCCTTTCCACCCCCAACTTGAAAAACACGGCGTGGACACCTGGTTGACGGGATACTCTTTGAAGTAATCGGACGGCGCGATCAGACGGAATGTTTTCTGGTCATAGGCGCTCTTGCGCACAAAAAAGTTCAAAAATTCCGGCCCCTCATACCACCAATGCCCGTAAAGCTCCGCGTCGTAAGGCGCGACCACCAGCGGCTTCCGGCCCATGAAATCATAGAGATGCTCGACTTGCTTCTCGCGGTTGAACATGAAATTCGCGGCATGACTCGCGGCCTTCCCCATGGCCCAGTTGCGCACATAGGGCTCTTTGTCTTCGGTCTTCCCCGTGATGCGGTGATATTTGATGCCGGTATTGACCCGCAAGCCGTCCGGAGAAATATAAGGACGGATATACTCAAAATCTAATTCAAAACCAATGTCGCGATAGAACTCCCGGTAATCCGGATCCCCCGGATATCCTTCGATGGACGACCAGACCTGTTTGGAAGATTCCACATCGCGGCCGAACGCGGCCACGCCGCTGGGACAAAAGATCGGCGCGAAAACCCCGTATTTCGGGCGAGGCGAAGCGTGAAGAATGCCGTGCGTGTCGGTCAGAAAATAACGGATCCCCTGCTCTTTGAGGTATTTGTCCACGCCCGCGTAATAGCCGCATTCGGGAAGCCAAATGCCGATCGGACGACGACCGAGCACTTTTTCATAAAGCTCCGCGGCGGTCTTGATCTGAGCGCGCACAGTTCCTTCGTTGCGGCTGATCAGCGGGAGAAATCCGTGCGTTGCGGCGCAGGTGAGAATCTCCAAATGTCCGTGATCCTGGAATTTCCTGAATGCCTGCGTCAGATCCCGCCGATAACGGTTTAAAAAGGTATCTTTCGCGCGCGTAAATTCCCAATAATAGTGGAGCGCGATTTCATGGAACTGAGGCTGAAAACGCGTGCGTTCGATCTCTTTATCGGCAAGTTCGATCATTTTTTCCAGATGCCGGAGATAGCGGTCCTGCAAAAGTTCGTCGCGCAGCATGGACATGAGCGAAGGCGTCAGCGACATCGTCAATCGCCATGGAACGCCGTCGCGCTCCAGGCCTTCAAACATGTGGATGAGCGGAATGTAGGTCTCGGTGATGGCCTCGTAAAGCCAGGCTTCCTCAAGAAAATATTCGTGCTCAGGATGACGGATAAACGGAAGATGCGCGTGAAGGACTATGGAAAGAAAGCCTTTTTCCATAGCTAGTGAGGCTTTCCTGTCTTCAAGACAGGCGCAGGCCTTTCTGTGTTGCGGCTCACGATCGGAGTGATCACTCGTTCCTCAATACCATCGGCAGACTCCGCGTGACAATCAAAGATGAATTTCCCGTCCGGGAGCCCGTAACGAAGCGTAAAGGTCCCATCCGGCCGGAGCTGAACGGGCCGGCCCTGCAGGGTCACCTTAGCATTGGGTTCTGTGCCGCCGTAGATAATAAGTTCGCATTCGAGCCAAAAGCGGAATCCGCGTTGTTGGATCTTGACGGGGCTCGACATGCTGGAAACGGCTCCCGCGCCGGATCCTGAAGTGATCGCGTTTTTAAGACGCTGCTCCATGAGATTGCGGAGCTCCGCGGAGCTTTTACCGACTTGAAAACCTCCTGAAAGGGCGTACATTTTGTCAAAATCAATCGACATCCACTGTTCATCAATGATCTCGGACATGCCGGACCTTGGTGTCGTCACATGATTGGAACGAGCAAGACAGACAAAACGGCCGTCGCGATGCAGAAGCCCGATCTCGACATAATAACTGTGATTCGGCCGGGTGTTAATGTACCAGCACCTGACCATGCCCTGGAGCATCTGGTCGGAATAGGACGGAGTTTTTCCTTCCTCGGTGGTATCGTAAATCCGGAGGACGGAGACGACGCTTTCCAAACTTCCGCCGAGCTTCGCAAGATGGTGTTGCTGGTGGGCTTCCTGGATCTCCCAATAGGAATAGATCCAGTAAGGATCACGGACAAGAAGGTAGATCTGGTTGTCGCCGTAATTATCCGGAAGCTCGCAAGAATTTTCATGAACGGGACGCGTCTCGACAACGGGACGCGCCTCGACAACGGGACGCGCCTCGACAACAGGACGCGCCTCGACTTTGGGCGACACGATCACGGGCGCGGGAACGATGACTTGTTTTTGGGAAAGGGCCGGGATCGATCGTTTTTTGACGGGGACCCGCTTGAGAGTTTTCACGACCGGCTTGGCCGCGATCTTTTTTACAGAGGCGGCGCCTTGCCCCCTGGGGGGAGATTCTTTTTTAACTGCTTGAATTTTTTTGCGAGGTGACAAGGCCATTGACCCGGTCCTTCATTGAGCTCATTTTCAAAGCGAAAATGATTTTTTTGAACTTCGCGCGCTAGTCCATGGATAAAAAAACTATCAATCAAGAAAGGAAATAACAGCGCTAAAACCCTGCCAGGCATTAATAACGAGCGGATGGTAGGGGAATTAATATATCAAACAAATAGGTTTATGGCAACAGAGGAAATGCCGCCCGAGTGGAAATGCCGTTCTTCCTGCGCCAGCGGAGACTCGATAGCTTCCCGGACACAGGCCTAGAACTTTTCAAAAAAGATCAGAAAAAGAGCGACCAGGACCAGCACGCCTCCCGAGACATGGGAAACGAAAGCATGGTTCGTTTGGGTCCATCGGCTCATCTTTTTAAGAAAAACAAAAGACAGCGGAACGAACCAAAGCATCGCCCCGATCACAAAACCCGTGAGGAAGAACTCCCGGAACCAGGGTTCCCTCGCCTCGGGAAAATTCGCGCGTAAAAAGCCGATCACCCAGACCCACATCAGAAAAACAACCGGATTCGTCAGGACCACAAGAAACCCTACCAGAAAATTCCGGGTCGGATTCTTCTTCTGGACTTTCGTGACCTCAGGCCGGGATCTTCCATGAATAAAGAAGACGCGGGCTGCCAGAACGAGGATCACCGAGATCCCGACCCACCGGATGATCCCCCACCACTCTGGATGTTCCAAAAGAGGCTGCGTTCCCGTAAAACCAATCGAAAGGAAAATGATATCCGCCAGGACCGCCCCGCATCCCACCAGGAACGCCGCGATCTTACCGCGATGCAGTCCCCGCTGGATCGCGATCAGATCGATCTGCCAGCCAAAACAGGATGCCAAAAAACCGGCCAGGATCCCGAACGGCATCAGGCGCCGCCCTTTTCGTTCGAAGCGTCCTCGCCTGAAGCTTTATGGAATGAAGCGCAGTAAAACGGAGAAAGCGTAAGGAACGTCAAAAAGATCGAGGCGATGGCGCTCTCAACATTCAGGAGGAAGAATACTCCGCCGAAGACAACGACTTGCACAATGAACAAGGTCCGCCACGTACGGAATTTTATGGCCGAGACTTTCGGGTAAGGAATATCGCTCACCATGAGGAATCCCAGCGCGGTCATCAGAAAGACCACGCTGATCAAAGAGGAGGACCGTTCAAGCCATAGATTCTTGTTGAAGGCCAGCATCGTCATCATCAGCGTCAAAGCGGCCGCCGGGGTCGGGAGACCTTCGAAACACCCGCCGCGGGTCGGATTGACATTATAACGGGCCAGGCGAAAGATCCCGGAACAAAGATAGAATATCATAACCACCAGCAAGGTGATGGAAGAGTTGAGGAAGAAAACTTTGGAAACAAACATGCAGGGAGCGACCACGAACGAGACCGCATCAGCCAGGGAATCCAGTTCGCGTCCAAATTCCGTTTCATTCCCAAAGATCCGGGCCACATGGCCGTCCAGAGAGTCCAGAACGAGCGCAAGCAGGACCAGCCAGACCGCATATTCATATTTTTCCTGGACGCTCATCAGGATCGAGAAAAAACCCGTGACAAGATTCAGGAGCGTGATCATGTTGGGAAATGCCGCCGTCGTGAAGTAAAAACGGTTTTTCATGTTTTCAAGCCTCGTCGTTCCAAGCTCCAAGAATCGTGGCGCCGCCAGCGACATGCTGTCCGACCCGGACATCCGCGCGGAACATCTTTTTGGGAATACAGATTTCCACGCCCGACCCGTAACAGATCATGCCCAGCTTTTCTCCGCGCCCTATCACTTGTCCGATGGTCACATCCGAATAAATACGCCGGGCGATCGCGCCGGTAATCTGCCGCACCAGAACCCGCCGAGCGCGGTTTTCGATCCCGATCCAGTTGGATTCATTGCGGTCAAAAGCGTTCTTGCGAAGCGCGTTCAGGAACTTCCCCTTCACATAGCGCTGGTATTTGATGATCCCTGCCAAAGGAGAACGCGTCACATGCACGTCAAAGATCGAAAGAAAAATGCGAATGCGAATCGCCTGCTCGTGAAGGAACTGGTTCTCAAAGGTTTCGTCGATCTTGACCACGGTTCCGTCGGCGGGCGCGAGCAATCCCTGGACGCGCGGCGGTTCCCGGCGCGGGTCTCTAAAAAAAAGAAGATGAGCGATAAGAAGAACGGCCGGCAAAGGCATCGCGTAAGACATGTGAAAAGCCCCGCCCAGGATCCCGAGGACCCCGATGAGTACGACGCCCGGCCATACTCTTTTATCGAGAGGAATGTTGTTCATCGTGATGCCGTCACGGCCTCCCGGACCTTTGCCGGAGCCGGATCTTCGCCGCTATTTTCAAAAGGCGGTTTCTTCGGATCCTGCCCTTCCGGAATTCCTTGGGTTTGCGTTACATACTGCCGGAAAGCGCGGTGCGTCGCGATCCAGCGGAAAAACTCTAGCCACTTACTAACGGAGAACGGTCCGCCCTTGGCAACGCGCCAAAAAGTCCCGGTAAAAAACCTCATGCGTTCAAAATCGAAAGTCCAAAGGTAATAAGCCAGAAGTTTGACTAAAAGATAAGAGAACTTCAGATCCAGCGACGCGCGTTTATGCTCCGGGTTGAGGTTCCGAAAACGGTTCAAGGCCGTCACCAGTCTGTCTCCGTAACTATCGTAGCGGTAAAGACATCGGCTCAGCCAATTGTAACCTTGATGAAGTTCTTCAAGCGTCATGTGCTTCGGGGTAAAATTACAGTCCGCGGAGCCGTGTCCCTTCGTCTCCGTCCAATCCAAATTCAAGAGGCGACCCTCCGCTTCAAGACGCTTGATCAAAGGGGTATTGGGAAGCGCCATGAGCGTCCCGCAGGTCGTGAACGGGATTCCGAGTTCCTGCAAAAAATCGAAATGTTCCTTAAAGATCAGTTTGTCGTCCGCGTCAAACCCGACAATCATTCCTGCCACAACGGTAAGATGATAGGCATGGATGCGTTTGACGTCCTCCAGTACATTTTCGCGCGTATTTTGGATCTTGCCGGACTCGATAAGACTTGCGTTGCGCGGTGTTTCGATCCCCACGAAAACCGAGTAAAAATTCGCGGCCTGGAGCAGTTCCAAAAGATCGGGGTGATGCGCCACATTAATGGTTAGTTCGCAGGAAAATTCGATTGGGTAGTCGTTTTTTTTGGAATAATCCGCCAAGGCCTTGAGGAGTTCCCGGGCAAACGGAATATTGCCGATAAAATTAGCGTCGCCGAAAACAATGTAATGGGCTCCCTGCCTCACGCAATGGTCGACTTCGGCCAGGACCTGCTCTGTGGTCTTCGTACGAGGCACGCGCCCGTCCATGACGATAATATCGCAGAACTCGCAATTAAAGGGGCAGCCCCGGCTCGTCTGGAGCGAGAACATGTTGTAACGATCGCCCCGGATAAGATCATAACGCGGGATAGGGCTTTTCTTGATGTCGGTTTTTGCCGCGGCCTTATAAAGTTCCCGGGCCTGCCCCCGTTCAAAATCACGAAGAAATTCGGGCCAGAGCTCCTCGGCCTCACCCACGATGCGGTAATCGCATTTCCCCTCAAACGCTTCCGGGAAAAGGCTGTTATACGGCCCTCCCACCGCGATCTTCTTGCCGCGTTTTTTGAATTCCGCGATAATCTCAAGTGCCCGGCGATACTGGACATTGAACGCACTGATCGCGATCAGATCGGCGGCGCTGTTAAAATCAACCGCCTCGACATTCTCGTCGGCGATCTCCACGTCCCAAGGTTCGGGTGTAAGCGCCGCGATCGTGGCAAGACCGAGCGGCGTCGTGGAAAAACGGGTGCCGGTTAGCGGCTGAAGCCCTTCAAAGGACCAGATGGTTGGCTGAAAACGGGGGTTGATCAGATAGACTTTCAAGACCGGCCCGCTCTTTCTCTTTCGAAGATCTTATCTGTCGGACTCATGCTTAATGCTTCCGTAAAAAGATCCCGGAGATCACGATGGAAAGCATGAACCGGCTGAACAGGATCGTTTCTTCGATCGTCGTGAAGAACAAGCGCAGGTAGTTGATTCTCAGAAGATCCCCGCGTTTCCAGGCCGTTCTGACATTTTCCCAAAAACGCTTCAGCGGCTCGCGCGTAGCCGTCAACCTGACTGAAAAAAGATTGAGCTTGTCCATCCAGATTTGGAAATCAGAGGGAATCCGGAAACGGTAGATACCCTTTTTCTCAAGCGATGCGGCAGCCTTCTGATAGAGATGATGGATCTCTGAAATGCGCAGGTCCCGCCATTCCTTCGCGCATTGGGTCAGGCGCACAATCTCATCGGTTACTTTTTGCTCAAGCGCGCTGCGGCGGCGCGTCGCAAGCCAAACCTCTTCGAGCTCAAGCACCAGTTTCAACCAGCCGGTTAATTCGCCGCGAATATCCGCGGCTCTTCGTCTGAAATAGGCCCAGCGGCTTTCGACCGGATAACCGGGCCGTCGTTCCAGGCGTCCCTTCAAGCGGACAAAACCGTGGATCATCGGATGTCCGCCTTCCACATCGATGGAATTCTTGTACCACATAAAATTGGAGAAGATCCCCCAGTAGTTCTCGGATTTGAGATCTCGACGAAGGATTTTTTTCATATTATCGGTGCTGTAGAAGGTTTGCCACGCACCCTCATAGGCGGCAAGCCACTCCCCCGGCTTCATCCTCGGGTGACGATGCGTTTCATGGAATGTGTCATAATTGTTGAGATCGATATCCATCAACATCCCTCTTTCAAGCGCGTGCTTGTAATCGATGGCCCCCGGAAGCGGCGTCATCATGAAAAACGACGCCTGCCCCGCGCCCAGGGACATCAGTTTCTCGATATCCTGCTTGACCGATTCCTGCGTATCCAAAGGAAACCCGATGATATAGGCCAAGTGGCAAACAATGCCCACATCGTGGAAAGAATCCACAAGTTTCTTGAAGTTCTCGATATCGTTCTGGTGCTTACCGACCGCCTTGAGATTGGCTTGATTCAAGCTCTCCATTCCGATAAAAACCTGACGGCAGCCGGCCCTGGCGGATTTTTCCACAAAGTTCGGCACCGTATGAGCCTGAGTGTCCAGTTGCATCATAAAATGGAACGGGATCCCCTCTTTTTCCTTCAGAAGGATCAGCCGGTCCAGGATTGTCTCCCAGTGCTTGTTACGGCAAAAATTATCGTCCGTGAAAAAATAGTGGGAGATCTTGTGGCGACGGTAGCCTTCGCGGACCGTTTCGATTAAAAGATCGATATCGCGAAAACGCATCTTGCGCCCTTGGACATTGATGACTGTGCAGAAACTGCATCGGAAGGGGCATCCGCGTCCGCAATCAAGCGTGCCGAAATGCCGGAGGGCGTAGTGTTTTTGATGTTTGGGATTAATGCGCGGGAACGGCGCCTTGGAAATATCCGGAATGGCGTTCAGGAAATTATAAACGGGCTTAAGCTGGTTTTGCATCGCGTCGCTTAACATTTGCTCCCAATGCCCGCCCTCGGCTTCGCCGGCCGCCAGACTCACGCCTGCATCGCGGAGCGTCACAAGCTCCGGAGAAAGATCGGGTAAAGTCGCCATCACGCCGCTGACATGGAATCCGCCGAGTACGACATCGATCCCGGCTTTGCGGAATTTCTTCGCAATATCCGCGGCCCTTGGGAACTGGTTGGATTGTACCCCGACCAGACAGATCAGGGTCTTGGTCCCGGATTTACGATTCTCCCGGATGATTTTTTTATAGGGAATTCCCTGCACCGTATCATCAATGAGCGTGATTTCCCAGGACAGGTCCTGGCCCAAAGTTTCCCGTTCGCGAACGTCTGCGCTAAGGCCATTCAAGCAGGAAAGCGTATTGCTCGGTAAAACCCCTTTCCAATAACGGATCACATAGCCGTCATCATCGTACTTGGAGGGCTTGATCAGAAAAAGGCGGAGGCGTTTGTATTTAGAAAAACAGGCCTGCGAAGACTGGCCGTCAAGGCCACGCGAGCGTGCCGGAATCACTGGAATACCGGCCTGCGAAGACTGGCCATCAAGGCCACGCGAGCGTGCCGGAATCATTGGAACACCGGCCTGCGAAGACTGGCCGTCGAGACCACGCGAGCGTGCCGGAATCA
>JAHFHJ010000042.1 GCA_023246985.1 Candidatus Omnitrophota bacterium
ATGACGGAAACACGAATGCTACTGTGACGTTGTCCACTGACGCATTGGTCCTGGACGATGTGACGGCTGACTATACCGGCGCTTCGTTCAATACTCCGAGTGTCGGAAACGACAAGCCGGTCCATGTGGTGGGTATTTCCATCAGCGGGACCGATACCGCTAATTACAATCTACTCAACACGACTGCGGACACGACGGCCAACATCACCCCTGCGACGCTTTATTTGACGGTCACCGCCGATGGCATCAACAAGGTCTATGACGGTACGACGACAGCCACGGTGACCCTGTTGGACAACAGAGTCGCCGGCGATGTGTTCGACGACAACTACACCAGCGCCACCTTTAATAACAAGAACGTAGGCGACGACAAGCCGGTCCATGTGGTCGGTATTTCCATCAGCGGACCTGACGCGGGTAACTATGTTCTCTTGAACGAGACAGCCGACACCACCGCCAACATCACGCCTAAGACATTGAAGGTCAAAGATATTGAAGCGAATGACAAAGTTTATGATGGCTTGACCGCGGCGACGTTCGACGCGTCGAATGCGAAACTGCAAGGAACGATCAGCGGCGATCAGGTAACTCTGGTGACCGGCGGCGCTTCGGCGAGCTTTAACAATAAAAATGTCAGACACGACAAAAAGGTCACTATCACGGGCCTCGCGCTGGGTGGCACAGACGGGGGCAATTACACGATCAAAGAACCTGTTACCGCGAAAGCCGATATCACGCCCAAGATGCTGACTGTCACCGGCATTACGGCCGATAACAAGGTCTATGACGGCACGACCGATGCCAACCTCAACGTCTCGGCCGCCGCGTTGGTAGGGGTGATCGCAGGCGACAAAGTAAAACTTAACACCGAGAATGCCACAGGAACTTTCGATAATAAGAATGTCGGCAACGGCAAGACCGTGACCATCAAGGGCTTAAAGAAAAACGGCGCTGACGCGGATAACTACACGATTCTCAAGCCCGTCACGACCACCGCCAATATTACCAAGCGCAACTTGACGGTCACGGCCGATGGCATCAACAAGGTCTATGACGGCACGACCAAAGCCACGGTCACTCTTTCAGACAACAGGGTAAAGGGGGATGTACTGACCGATAGCTACACCAGCGCTTCCTTCAATAACAAGAACGTCGGAGAGGACAAGCCCGTCACCGTGCTTGGTATCTCCATCTCGGGGACTGATGCCGGCAATTACAATCTCTTGAACACCACGGCGACCACCAAAGCCAATATTAAGGCCGTCAAGAAAGGTCCCAAACATGACTATGAACGCGACGAATTTGAAGACAACTTCCATTGGATCAAATTCCTGCATGAGCTAAGTTGAGTGATACATGACCCGATTAAAATAACCCGCCTGCAAATCTTTTAAACCCGCCGTATAAAAACCACCTTCCTATATAAAGCATGTAATGCTCCCCATTAGTCAAAGGGCTAAACGTGTCACTGCCAAAATCACGGGTGCCACGACTGCTGGCTGGAATAAAGGGACGAAAGCAGGATGGGATCCAGCCGCTCTTCTATCGCCTGGGCTTACCCAACTCCCTCCGGGTCTGGCAAAAAAGTAAAGTACTACCCGATCATCAATCCTACAGCTACGGCCCATATCACGCCGGCGTCACTTGAGATCAAAAGATGGGAAAAAGATGCGAGCGAAGTTGACAGGGCTGTTGTCGGGAGTATAATACGGGCATTCGAGGCTTATGGGTCTCGACTCACCTGCAGAGGTTCGTGGCCACCAGATCCCCACTCGGTCACGAACCTCTTTTTTTTCAGCCGTGAGCGTTTCTTGAGCGAACGGACTGTCTTGGCTTTGGTTGATACTTTAACGGCAGCCAGGACGGCCCCATCCCGCCTCTGGCGGGATGACAGGATTGGGACTGATCCGTCCGGATATTTTGGCGGATACGAAGGTGAGTTCTTTGGTGGGGGCAATCGTGGGATGCGCGGAGGAGCTTATGGAATCTGATAAGGACATACGGTTTACGGAAAAGAAGGTCGATGAAAGCTGGAAGGAGCAGGCCGAAAGTGTCAGGGCAAAGGCCGTGCCGGCAGCTCCCGCTGGATCCGGCACTCAAGCCAAGACGGCTGAAACGTCGAAAGCCTTTTTAAGTCTTGTTCAGTCGCTCGGTTATCAGGCCCTGATGCAGTTGGGGGAGATCCCGGATCCTGTGACCGAGCAGCGCGAAGTCAACACCGAAGCGGCCAAGGAAGCCATTGATCTGCTGATCGCGATCCGTGACAAGACCCGGGGCAACTTGAGCGAGGATGAAAAGAAAACGCTTGAGACGCTTCTCACCCAGCTTCAGATCAAGTTCTCCCAGAGCGTATGAGCGCTGCCAAAAACAAGATCCTCCGTTTTGCGATCAGCTTTGCCGCGATCGGTCTGATCGTCTATTTCATGCGCGGCAAGCTTCACGAAGCGATCGCCATTCTCCGCCATGAGGTGCTGTGGAGCTGGTTCGCCGTTGCGATCCTCGGATATTTTGCGGGCCTTGCCGTTCTTGCCGTCCGTCTCCAATGGGTTTTCCGAGTCCAGGATATCCGCATGACTTTCCGGGAGTGTTATCACCTTGGATTTGTGGGCCTTTTTTACAATCTGATGCTGCCCTCCGCCGTGGGCGGGGATGTGGTGAAGGCTTTTTACGCTTATAAGCATTCGGGAAAGAAAATCGAGTCCGCGACTTCGATCCTGCTCGACCGGCTGCTCGGCTTTGTGGCGCTCATCGTCATGGCGACAATCGGTCTTATGTGTTTTAGCAAAGAAGCGGAAAATGCCTATATGGACTACGCGGTCTACGGAGCCTTGGGAGTGCTTGTTTTCGCCATCGCGTTTTTCGCAAGCCGGCGTTTCGCCCGCCTTTTCAAGGGACTCGGGCGGCTGATCCCCCGCGACACGTGGAAAAAGCAACTCGCGGAAATTTATCACGCCATTTACGGTTATCGTCATCATCAGGGGCCGGTTTTTACGGCGATCCTGCTTTCTTTTGTCGGACAGGCGGTCTTTATTTCTGTAAATTACTGGCTCACGCGCAGTCTCGGAGCGGAAATCGACTTCTGGAAATTTTTTATCTTGATACCCGTTATTTCCATCGTTAGTATGGCTCCTTCCATCGGCGGGCTCGGCGTGCGGGAAGCGAGCGTGCTTTATCTTTTCGGCCGTTATCTGCCGGCGGAGCGGGCGCTTGCGCTGACGCTTCTGATGGATATCGTGATCTATTCATTCAGCATCGGTTCCGGGATTTGGTACGCATTTCGGGGCGGCCTGAAGGAATCCCAAGTTGTATCTCATCCCGCTCACCTCTAAAATCGGTCAAAGGGAGAACGGTACTCATGAAGAAAAACGGAAATTGGGAAAGCCCGGACTGCCATGAGGAAAACGAAAATAAAAGTCAGGGCGAAAGCCCCCGAGGAAATGGAAATGATGCAATCCCCGAGGGAATAGCTCAGAATCACACCGGAGAAGGGGTGTTATGAAGAAGATCTTAGTGATTCATGGTCCGAATTTGCAGCTCTTAGGAGAGCGGGAAGTGTCGGTCTACGGGAACGTGACACTCAAAGAAATCAACGAGGCGCTTGAGAAGGAAGCCCAGGCGCTCGGTGTGGAGCTTGTCCTTTTGCAAAGCAATCACGAAGGCGCGATCGTGGACCGGATCGGCCATAGCGCCCAAGAATTCTCCGGGGTCCTGATCAATCCCGCGGCATACACCCACACCAGCGTCGCGATCCGCGATGCGTTGGCCGCCTGCGGTCTTCCGGCCGTCGAGGTTCATCTCAGTCCTATCTACAAACGCGAGGATTTTCGCCGGCATTCGATGACGGCTCCGGCATGCATTGCCCAGGTGACGGGGTTCGGTAAAGACAGTTATCTTCTGGGACTGCGCGGTCTTGTGGCCTATATTTCCAAAATAAAAATTGTAAAAAAAGCAACTGCGGCGAGGAAAAGAAAATGAATATTAAGGAAATCAAAGAACTTCTGGAGCTGATGGCCGAGCACCATCTTGGAGAGATCGAGATCGAGAAAGACGACATGAAGATCAAACTCCGCAAATTGTCGAACGGCCGGATCGCGGTCGACGGCGCGGCGCAGATGATAGCGCCGGCCCCAACCGCCATGCCTCCCCAGGTTTCCGCGCCGGCGCCGACTCCCGCCGGGCCATCCGCGGCCGAGGAAGGCGTCACGATCGTTCGCTCGCCGATGGTCGGGACCTTCTATGCGGCTCCGGCACCCGATCAGCCTTCTTATTTAAGCGTCGGAAAAATGGTCCAAGAAGGCGATGTCCTCTGCATTATCGAAGCCATGAAGCTCATGAACGAGATTAAAGCGGAAATGAGCGGCACCGTGGTCGAGATCCTGGTGCAGAATGGCCAGACCGTGGAATATGACCAGCCGATCCTGAAGATCAAAAAAGGTTGATCCCGAAGACTTCTTCACGTGAACCATTCAGACGGAAAAAAATCATGTTCTCAAAGATTTTAATCGCAAATCGCGGTGAGATCGCCGTGCGCGTCATCCGCGCCTGCCACGAAATGGGCATTCAAGCCGTGGCGGTTTTCTCAAAGGCGGACCGGGAGTCCTTGCATGTGAAATTGGCCGACGACGCCATTTGCATCGGAGAGGCCCCGAGTTCGGAAAGTTATCTCAATATTCCGGCGCTTATTTCCGCGGCGGAGATCGCGGACGTAGAGGCGATCCATCCCGGCTACGGTTTTCTGGCGGAAAACGCGCATTTCGCCGAGATCTGTGAATCCTGTCAGATCAAGTTCATCGGACCGAAACCCGAGAGTATCCGTCTCGCGGGAGACAAGTCCGTGGCGCGGCTTGAAATGAAAAAAGCAGGCGTGCCGATCATCCCGGGCAGCAAGGGAACGGTCAAGGATCAGGAGGAAGCCCTGAGGCTTGCGAAAAAACTGGGCTATCCTGTGATCGTCAAGGCTTCCGCGGGCGGCGGGGGCAAGGGGATCAAGATCGCGCACAACGACGGAAAACTCATCAGCGCTTTTCTGACGGCGCAGACCGAAGCGGAGGCCGCCTTCGGGAACGGCGAGGTTTACCTCGAAAAGTATATGGAGGAGCCGCGTCATATCGAGGTCCAGATCATAGCCGACAGCTTCGGGAATGTGGTACATCTGGGCGAGCGCGATTGTTCGGTCCAGCGGCGTCATCAGAAACTTATCGAAGAATCGCCCGCGCTCGGCCTGAGTGCCAAGATCCGCCGCAAGATCGGCGAGACAGCCATCCGCGCGGCACGGGCCTTCAAATACGAGAATGCCGGAACGATCGAATTTCTTCTCGATAAAAACGAAGATTTTTATTTCATGGAAATGAATACGCGTCTTCAAGTCGAACACCCGGTCACGGAAATGGTCACGGGTCTGGATCTTGTCAAAGAGCAGCTGCGCGTTGCGGCCGGTGAAAAGTTGAGTTTCACGCAGGAACAAGTGGAGTTTCGGGGGCATGCGATCGAATGCCGCATCAATGCCGAGGATCCGGACAATCATTTCATGCCGTCCCCGGGGAAAGTCGATGTGTGGCGTATGCCGGGCGGGCCCAATGTCCGCGTGGACAGCCATGTTTATGCGGGCTATTCGATCCCGCCATTCTATGACTCCATGATCGCGAAGCTGATCGCGTACGGCAAAAACCGTCAGGAGGCTATCACGGTGATGCTCCGGGCGCTCCGCGAGGTCGAAGTGGCGCCGATCAAGACGACCGTGCCGCTCCATATGCGTATTCTCAGCCATCCGAGGTTTCGCCAGGGCGGGCTGAATACGAAGTTCATCGAATCGACGCTCTTCGGTACGGGAAAACCGGAAAAACCGGAATCCGATAAAGAAAAGAAATGAAGGTCGCCAACGCCTTTGCTCAGCTCTTTGCGATCCTCGCCTTCCTGACGCTGGGCAGTTTGATGATCATCGTTGCGCTTCATCTTTTGGCGTTTGATGACGCGATTCTAAAAGTTCAGGAGATCTATCAGAGCTCCTGGCGTTCCGTTCAAGTCGGGGTTGTGGGGCTGGTCTTCATCGTGCTCGGTCTTGCGTTTGCCAAGATTCTCGTGAAGTCGGGACGGCCGAACGAAGCGATTATTTTTCGGACCGAGGCCGGACCGATGGTGGTGTCCGCCGGGGCGATCGGGAACGCGGCGGCGAAAGCGGTCATGCGGTTCCCTCTCGTCAAGAGCGTGAAAGTCAAAGTCAATATCCTCGGAAAGAACATCGAGGTCAAGCTCCATCTGGTGCTTTGGTCCGGAGGGCATGTCCCCGCGATCTTGTCAGAATTGCAGCAGGAAGCTCAGCAGCGCGTCAAACGGCTGCTGGGGGCCGAAAATCAGCTGATCGTGATCTGTGATGTGAAGGGGATCGACGCGGCAGCATCAAACAGTCAGGATCCTGCGATCTTGAAAAAGTAATTTTTATCCATTTTTAGCTTTTGCCAAACGACAAGAGGCCGGCGCTTCGAGCAACATGATGAACAAAATTAACGGAAGTGCTTTTAAAAGCGCTTTCTATCTTTCACGAGGTGAATCATGAAACGAATCGGAATGCTTACGGGAGGCGGGGATTGTCCGGGTCTTAACGCGGTGATCCGCGGGATTGTGTATGCGGCGAAGGCCGAGGGATGGCATGTGATCGGCTTCAAGCGGGGGTGGAAAGGAATCCTTCAGAATCATTTTGTGGAACTGGATCTTAAGTCGGTTGCGGACATTCTTCCCCGGGGCGGCACCATTCTGGGGACGTCGCGCACGAATCCCTATAAAAATGACGGGGATGCGGAGAAGGTTCGCGAGACGATTAAAAAGAATAAACTGGATGCTCTGATCGCGATCGGCGGTGAAGATACGCTGGGCGCCGCGCATAAGCTTTCCAAGAACGGGATGCCGATCATCGGAGTCCCGAAAACGATCGATAACGACTTGAATGCCACCGACTACACATTCGGCTATGACACGGCCCTCAGCATCGCGACGGAGTGCCTGGACCGGATCCGTACGACCGCGGAATCGCATGAACGCGTGATGGTGGTTGAGATCATGGGCCGGCATGCCGGCTGGATCACGCTTGAGTCCGGGATCGCCGGCGGCGCGGATGTGGTCCTTATTCCGGAAGTTTCGATGACGGTCTCTGAAATTTGCGGTTATCTCGTTCAGCAGCGCGCGCGCGGCAAGAATTTCAGCGTCGTTGCGGTCTCCGAAGGGTTCGCGATCAAGGGGGAAGAACTTGTGACGGCGAAAAAAGAGCCCGACGCGTTCGGCCACGCGATCCTTGGCGGCGTGGGTGACCGGCTTGCGAAACTCATCGAAAAAAAGACGGGGTATGAGACTCGTTCGACCGTGCTCGGCCATATCCAGCGCGGCGGTTCGCCGACGGCGTTTGACCGCGTGCTGGGAACCCGCTTTGGCGTGAAGGCCGTTCAGCTCGTCAAAGAGGGCCTGTTCGGGCATATGGTCAGTCTCTGCGGCCGCGACATTGTCGCGGTGCCGCTGGCGGAAGCGGTGGGAGAGTTGAAGACCGTGCCGGCCGACATGTACGACCTCGCAAAAACCTTTTTCAGTTGAGCCATGAAGCATACTTTCGAAGCGATCGTCCAAGGGCATCAGGAAACTTTCCAGAAAACCTTCGTGCCGGCGCAGTTTGAGGTCCTGGATCAAATGGCGCACGCGGTGATCCATGCGCTGAAGGCCGGACACAAGTTGCTTTTGTGCGGCAATGGCGGGTCGGCGTCGGATTCTCAACATATCGCCGCGGAATTCGTCGGCCGCTTTGAGAAGAACCGCGTCAGTCTGCCCGCCATTGCGCTTACCTCCGATATTGCCGCGCTCACGGCGATCGGCAATGATTTCGGTTTTGACAAACTTTTTTCCCGTCAAATTGAAGGCCTCGGCCGCAGGGGGGATATCCTGATCGTGCTTTCGACGAGCGGCCGTTCGCCCAACATTTTAGAGGCGATCACCCAGGCCAAGCAACAGGGGATTCTTACGCTTGGTTTTACCGGAAAAGACGGCGGTATTCTGAAGGACGCCGTCGATATTTGTTTTATTGCCAAGTCGAACAAAACCGCGCATATCCAGGAAGCGTGTATGACCGCGCTTCACGCGATCTGTGAGGTTGTGGAAAAAATTCTTTTCGGATGACCCGGGATTTCGCCGCGATGATGGTCCCCAAAATTCTCACACAAAAAAAACTGGCGTCAACGGTCCGGCGTCTCAAGTCCCAGGGCAAGCGCATTGCTTTCACGAACGGGACCTTTGATATTCTTCATTTGGGCCATGTGACCTATCTTCAAAAAGCTCGCGCGGCGGGCGATGTTCTGATCGTGGGCGTGAATACCGATCGTTCGGTCAAGACCTATAAGGATCCGAATCGCCCCGTCAATCCCCAGCAAGATCGCCTGAAGGTGCTTACCGCGCTGGCCTGTGTCGACTATGCCGTTCTGTTTAACGATCCCACGCCCCTTAAGTTGATCCGGAAGATCCAGCCCGCGGTGCTCGTCAAGGGCGCGGATTGGGCGATCAAGGATATCGTGGGCGCGCGGGAAGTGCTCGCGAAGGGCGGAAAAGTTAAACGTATTCCGCTGGTCAAAGGCCGTTCGTCCACGCGGGTCATCAAGATTCTGAAGCTTGCCTGAACCTCATGACCTGGCAGGAAAAAATCTTCGAAAATTTCCGGCTCTACGGGGTGACCAATCTGATCGTCGAGCAAGCGGCTGTGCTGCGTAAGATCGAACAGGCCTACCAAGGCGGGACTGACATTATCCAGCTTCGCTCCAAGGTATTACCGGATGCGGCTCTCATGCGTTTGGGGTCGAAGATTAGGAAGATCGCTGCGAGGCATCGAAGACTTTTTTTTATCAATGACCGCGTCGATCTTGCGCTTGCGATCGGCGCGGACGGCGTTCACCTGGGGCAGGACGATATGCCCATTGCGACAGCCCGTCGATTAATACGGCGGGCTGGCTGCAAGATCTGGATCGGAAAGTCGACGCATAACCTGAGGCAGGCACTCGAGGCCGAGCGCGAGGGAGCCGATTATATCGGAGTGGGACCCGTCTTCGCGACGCCGACTAAACCGTATGCACGGTCCGTGGGACTCGACTTCGTCAGGCAAGCGGCCGCAAAGATCCGGATCCCCTGGGTCGCGATCGGCGGCATCGATCTTGAAAATCTTGTGTCGGTCCTCCAGGCCGGAGCCTCGCGCGTCGCGGTCGTACGGGCGGTCTTTTCGGCGAAAGATCCCGGAACGGCGTCCCTGAAATTCAAGTATCAACTCGAAAGGCATTAAGCCATGTCCCAACCGCCTCATCTCATCGTGATCGGCACCGTGGCTATTGATGAACTCTCCACGCCGTTCGGCGCCCGGCAGACGGTTTTTGGAGGCTCGGCTTCCTATTTCTCCTATGCCGCGAGTTTTTTTACCAAAGTGGGCGTCGTGGCGGTGGTGGGGCAGGATTTTCCGGAGGAATATCGCAAGATCCTTGAAGAAAAAGGGGTCGATCTGTCCCATCTTGTGACGCTTCCGGGAAAAACATTTCATTGGAAAGGCAAGTACGAAGCGGATATGAATTCGGCGATCACGCTTCAGACGGATCTCAATGTTCTTTTGGATTTCAAGCCCGAGCTAAAATACGCGGCCACGCCGGAGTTTATCTTTCTGGCCAATGTCGATCCGGACCTTCAGATGAAGGTTCTGGATCAGGCGCACGGATCCTCGCTCAAGTTCGTCGCCTGCGATACGATGAATTTCTGGATCCAGAGCAAACGCGCGTCCGTGGAGAAAGTGCTCCGGCGCGTTCACGCGGTTTTCATGAACGATGGGGAGGCGCGCCAGCTCACCGGCGAGGTGAATCTGATCAAAGCCGCGCAGATGATCCGCCATCGGGGGCCCGAATATGTGATCATCAAGAAGGGCGAACATGGGGCGCTTTTGTACAGCCACGAAGGCGTTTTTATTTATCCGGCGTATCCGCTTGAAAGCGTTTACGACCCGACGGGAGCCGGAGACAGTTTTGCGGGCGGCGTCATGGGCTACCTTGCCGCGGCGCGCACGGTGAATTTGAAAACCATGAAAACGGCCATCGCTTACGGCACCATCGTGGCTTCCTTTACGGTAGAAAAATTCGGACTCCAGAGACTTCGCGAAGTGAAGCGCGACCATTTCGACAAACGGCTGGAAGTTTTGAAAAAAATCTGTAAAATCTGACCCCTTGGGGTGTTTTTCCGAGGAAGCCATCCTGAGCGAAGCGCCGCGGCGCGAAGTCGAAGGATCTCATTACGTTATAAGCGGGATTAGCCCCAACTTCAATAAACGAAGACTGCGGCTGGGACTATCCCGCTTACCGGTAGATCGTTTGAGTGACAAGCGGGATTAGCATAGTGGTAATGTTCCAGCTTCCCAAGCTGGCTAGACGGGTTCTCCGCCAAAAATCGCGGCGGACCCGTCCACAAAGCTTGTCGAAGAAGAGCCGTGAAAGCGATTTTTGAGACGGACCCGCCAAGCTTTGTGGCGGGGATTCCCAGCATTTTTTACGAGCGGGATTAGTACAATGGCAGTACAACAGCTTCCCAAGCTGTGGACACGGGTTCGATTCCCGTATCCCGCTCC
>JAHFHJ010000043.1:0-1804 GCA_023246985.1 Candidatus Omnitrophota bacterium
ATTCACCAAGCCGTACAAAGGATTTCGCCGCCGGCCTTGGCCTCACGGGCCCGCCGACCGGTCATCACGCCCTTGGGCGTTGAAAGAATCACCACCCCGAGTCCGCCGAGGACTTTCGGGATTTCCTGGTAACCCACATAACGGCGCAACCCTGGCGTGGAGATACGTTTCAAGCCTTGGATCGCCGGCTTCTTGTCTCCGGGAAGATACTTCAAATGAATGCGCACGAAATTCTTATTCCCATCGTTGAACGGCTTCACATTCTCGATGAAGCCTTCTTCTTTCAAAATTTCCGCGATGCGAACGGTGATCCCCGAAGCCGGAGCGGTCACTTTTTCCTTATGCGCCTTTGAGGCGTTCCGGATCGATGTCAAAAAATCCCCTATGAAATCATAACGCGACATGAATGACTCCTTGCTTAATCCTTTGATAATGACTCTTAAATTCGAATGTCATGCGGTACTAATCCCGTCCTGAATTTCCTGCCCACAGCATTGAGACGAAGTTTCTTGCCCCTGTTTTGCTCAAAACTTTTTTCCGCCCGTTTTTATCGGTTTAAATTTCTAACGGGACGAACGGGGGCTTACCAGCTGGATTTAACCACGCCCGGCAGCATGCCCGTGTTGGCCAATTCCCGGAAACAAATACGACAGATGGAAAATTTCCGGATATAGCCGCGCGGGCGCCCGCAACGCTGGCAGCGGTTGTATTTTCTGACTTTGAACTTTGGAATTTGTCTTTGTTTATTGACCAAACAAGTTTTTGCCATTTAAAATCCTTTACTTCCTGAAAGGAAAGCCTAAAAGCTCAAGAAGCATCTTTCCCTCTTTCTTGTTCTCAGCCGTGGTCACGAATGTGATGTCCATGCCTTGGGTCTTTTTCATCTTATCATACTCCACCTCGGCGAAAATCGTCTGCTCCGTGAGCCCGATCGTGAAATTCCCGCGCGGGTCGAAACTCTTGTCCAAAAACCCGCGGAAGTCGCGGATACGCGGCATCGCCACGTTAAAAAGGCGGTCCATGAACTCGTACATGCGGGAGCGGCGAAGCGTCACTTTCAAACCGATGGGCGACCCTTCGCGAAGTTTGAACGCCGAGATTGATTTTTTAGCGCGCGTGACCACGGGCTTTTGCCCGACGATGCGCGCCAGCTCGATTGCAAGCTGATCCAGGATCTTGATATCCTCCTGGCCTTCCTTCACGCCCATATTCACCACGATCTTTTCCATCCGGGGCGCCTGCATGGGATTCCTGTAACCAAACTTCTTCTGGAGTTCGGGAACGACCTCGGCACGGTATTTTTTGAGCAATCTTGGAAGCACGGGAACTTTTTGATTCATGATCGTTATAAAACCTCGCCTGACGCTTTGACGATGCGGTGCTTGGTCCCATCCGCGAGAATGGAATACCCCACGCGGGAAGGTTTGCCGGTACGCGGACAGACCAGCTTGACATTCGAAACATGGAGTTTGCCTTCCATCTTTGTGATCCCGCCTTTGGGATTATCCTGGCTCTTGCGCAAATAACAGGTTCGGTAATTGATCTTTTCAATAAGGAGCGTTCCTTCTTTCGGGAACGCGCGCATCACGCGGCCTTTTTTGCCGCTGTCTTTGCCCCGGATCACGATGACTTCATCGCCTTTACGAATCTTCATGACTCTTTTGTCTCTCTCTGATCAAACTCTCATCCCGTTAGAAATTTTCTATCTACAGCGCTTAGTCCCAATACTTATCGATTTTCGCGAAGCGGAAATCGGGGCAACCCCAACTACCATTCATGTAAAAAAATTCAAAGTTGGGGGTAG
>JAHFHJ010000043.1:1904-4146 GCA_023246985.1 Candidatus Omnitrophota bacterium
AAAAAATTCAAAGTTGGGGGTAGATAAAGTTCCTTGCCCCCGTTCCACTCAAAATTTTTTCCGCCCGTTTCTATGGGTTTAAATTTCTAACGGGACGAACGGGGCTTAAACAACCTCCGGCGCGAGTGAAATGATCTTGGAAAAATTAGATTCACGGAGCTCGCGGGCTACGGGGCCAAAAATGCGGGTCCCTCGCGGATTTTTTTGGTTATCGATCAACACAACGGCATTCGACGAAAATTTCACGAAAGAACCGTCCTTGCGGCGAATCGGAGACTTTGTCCTCACGACCACGGCCCTCACGACTTCTCCTTTTTTAACCGCGCCGCTCGGGAGCGCTTCCTTCACGGACGCCGTAATAACATCGCCCACTTCCGCAGAACGTTTGCCGTGGCGGCCGATGACGCCGATCATCGCCGCTTTCTTCGCGCCGCTGTTATCGGCGATCTCAAGAACGCTTCGCATCTGGATCATGATTTCATTACCTTGACGAGACGCCACCGCTTGGTCTTGGAAAGCGGCCGGGTCTCCGCGATCTGGACGCGGTCCCCTTCCTTCGCCTCATTTTTTTCGTCATGCGCGGAGTATTTGATATGCCTTTTGATAATCTTTTTGAATTTCGTATGCTGCAATAAACGAGTCACAAGCACCGTGATGGTCTTGTTCATCTTGGAGCTGACGACCCTCCCCTCACGAACGCGCTTGCTTTGAACTTCGGATCCGCTTTCGGTCATGACTTTTTCTCGCCTTTCTGCTTTTCAGTGATCACGGTCTTGACGCGCGCAATATCCCGCTTGGCTTCCTTCAAGGCGGACTGGCGCTCAAGCTTGCCGGTCTTGTGCTGAAATCGGAGCTGCATCAGGCCTTTTTTCAAAGCGCTGACCTTTTCAATCAGTTCCTCGCGACTGAGCTCTCTTAATTCCGTAACTTTTAACATATCAAGCCGCTGCTTCGCGTTTCACAAATTTAGTGCGGAACGGGATCTTGTGAGCGCAAAGCCGCATGGCCGAACGGGCCATTTCTTCCGGGATGCCGCCCATTTCAAAAAGGATCCTTCCGGGTTTAATGACGGCCACATAATGCGACGGAGCGGCTTTTCCTTTTCCCATACGCGTCTCGGCCGGTTTTTTGGAAACGGATTTATCCGGAAAAACACGAAGCCAGATCTTGCCGCCGCGCTTCACATGACGCGTCAAAGCGACGCGCGCCGCCTCGACCTGAACCCCGGTCAACCAAGCGCAGGAGAGCGCTTTAAGACCGAATTCTCCGAAAGCCAGACTGCTGCCGCGCGTGGCGACCCCGCGCATCCAACCGCGCTGTTGCTTGCGGAATTTAACTCTCTTAGGTTGTAGAGGCATCGCTCGTTTTCTCCCGTGTCCCGCCGTGCTGCGGCACTTCCGACGCGGGCGCAACCGCTCCCGGGACCTCCGCCTTCGGCATCTCTTCTTCCACAACCTTGAATTTCTTTTCGAGCTCGAGCTTCTGGGCTTCCTGCTCCTTCTTCACGAGCACGTCCCCTTTGTAGATCCAAGTCTTGCACCCGATGGTCCCGTAGGCGGTAAACGCTTCGGCAAAGCCATAATCAATATCCGCGCGGAACGTGCTGAGCGGCACCTTCCCTTCGTGATATTTTTCCTCACGCGCGATCTCCGCCCCGCCAAGACGTCCCTTGCATTGCACCTTGATCCCGAGCGCCCCCTTTTGCATCGCGAGTTGAATGGCTTTTTTCATGGCGCGACGAAATCCGATACGCTTTTCGAGTTGCAACACGATATTTTCCGCCACGAGTTGCGCATCGATCTGCGGTATTTTGACTTCTTTGATATCCAGAAAAATTTCATTTTTTGTCAGCGCGGCAAGCTCTTCTTTGATTTTGTCGATCTCCTGCCCCCGGCGACCAATGATCACGCCCGGTTTGGCGGCAAAAATACGGAGACGGAGACGATTCGAAGAGCGTTCAATCTCGACCGAAGAAATGCCGGCAATCGCCAACTTCTTCTTCAGATAAGAACGGATCTTGAGATCCTCCATCAAAATAGTTCCGGCATCCCGCTTGGCGAACCAGCGCGCCTTCCAAGGCTTGATATACCCGACTCTTAATCCGTAAGGATGAACTTTCTGACCCAAAATAGCCTCCCTTAAACCTTCGTTGCTTTAGAACCGCATGACATTCAAATTGATGGGGCTTGGGTACCCCATGTACCGTTAACCCTTCATGAAAAGAAAATCAAAGTCGGGATAG
>JAHFHJ010000043.1:4246-7202 GCA_023246985.1 Candidatus Omnitrophota bacterium
TTGCGCCCTTCTTTTTAAGAAGCGTCAGAATACCCACCGCTTCCTGCGCCTGTTGCCGGCGAATCGTGTCAATGACAATGCGCATCTTCCTCGGGGCGATCCTCAAATGCTTCGTAAGCGCCCTGACCTTGCGCGGCGACGGAACAAACTCGGATTTTGCCTTCTTTTCTTCTTGAGCCATGAGATTCTCTCAGATCAGGTCTTCGAACCTTCGGCAAGGGCTTTCGCCTTATCGCCCGAAGCGCTGTGTTTTTTGAAAGTACGCGTCGGAGAGAATTCTCCGACCTTGTGCCCGACCATATTTTCGTGAACGAATACGTTATGAAAAATCCTGCCGTTATGAACCGAAAGCGTCACTCCCACGAATTCCGGAGTGATGGTGGAACGCCGCGACCAGGTTTTGATCGGGCGGCGGTCTTTTTTCTGATTGGCGATCTGAACTTTTTCTAAAAGTCTGTCATCTACGTAAACGCCTTTTTTGGCCGAGCGGCTCATTTTCTGCGATCCTTCACGATGTATTTGTTCGATGCTTTATAACGCTTTCTCGTCTTCAGCCCCTTGGACTTCTGACCCCACGGACTTTGCGGATGATTACCGCCCTTCGACTTTCCTTCACCGCCGCCTAACGGATGGTCCACGGGATTCCGCGCCACGCCCCGGGACACGGGACGCTTCCCGAGCCAACGGCTGCGACCGGCTTTTCCGAGTACGATATTTTCATTGTCAGTATTAGAACACTGCCCGATCGTCGCGTACGCTTTTGCGGGAACAAGCCGCACTTCACCGGAGGGAAGCTTGACGTGAGCCATGTCATTCTCTTTGGCCAGAATCTGGGCAACCCCACCGCCCGCACGCACCAGCTTTCCGCCTAACCCGGGACGAAGCTCGATATTGTGGATCATGGAACCTTCCGGGATCTTCTCCAGGGGCAAATGATTCCCGACTTTGACTTCCACATCGGGACCGCTTACTACCTTTTCGCCGACCTTGAGGCCGTCCGGGCAAAGAATATAGCTTTTCAAACCGTCCGCGTATTCCACAAGCGCAATGCGCGCGCTGCGGTTCGGATCATATTCCACCGTCAAAACAGTCGCGACCATTCCCAGCCGGTTCCTCCGGAAATCCACAAGACGAAGACGGCGCTTATGCCCTCCCCCCATGCGCCGGGAAGTGATATGACCGTGATTATTCCTGCCGCCGGTTCTCTTCTTAATATAAGTCAACGGCCTATACGGACGATCCGTCGTGATCTCGGCAAAATCCGAGACATTGCCGTATCGCCGCGTCGGTGTCGTCGGTTTGAATTTAATAAGTCCCATAGAAATCCTTTTTCATCTCCCTTACTTTGTCATATCGATCTTTTCGCCCTTTTGAAGGGTCACGATCGCCTTCTTCCAAGCGGTCGTCTTCCCGGGGACATGCCGCACGCGGCGCCATTTTCCTCTGACATTCAGGGTATTCACACTTTCCACATGGACGCTGAAAATCTTTTCGACAGCGGCTTTGATTTCTTTTTTATTAGCTTGGGGATGTACGCGAAACCCATATTGACTCATGGTTTCGGCGGCTTTTGAAATCTTCTCCGTGATCAACGGTTCGATCACGACATCGTAGAGATTAAGCTTCATGCGACTTCTCCCTGGACTTCTCGTGAACCGTTCCCGCAAGGCGCTTTTCGATCAACTCCACGGCCGCCTCATCGATCACGAGCTTTTCGCGCTGCATAACATCGTAAGCGCTGAACTCCCCCGCTGTTTTAACTTCGATTCTTTCGCGCATATTGCGGCTGGCGCGCTTGAGATTGGGCGTCGTTTCTTTCACCACGTACAGCGCGCGCTTCTTTAGGATCGGAAGCGCTTTTGCGATCGCCGCAAATTCCCGGGTCTTCGGCGTTTCCAGCTTCAAAGCCTCCAACAGGATCAGATTCTTCTCGCCCGCGCGTTTGCTCAACATCACTTTCAACGCAAGATTACGGATCGCTTTGGATAAAGACACCGTGTAATCTCTCGGGCGCGGGCCAAACACAGTACCCCCCCCCACCCAAATAGGAGAACGGGTCGAACCATGACGGGCCCTTCCGGTGCCTTTTTGCTTCCAGGGCTTCTTGCCGCCGCCGCGCACCTCGCCCCGCGTTTTAGTCTTCACGGTCCCCTTGCGGCGATTCGCCGAGTAGGCGTTACGCACTAACTCCAAAAGGCGTTCATTGATTCCGGCCCCGAAAATCTCCGGGTTCAGCACCACCTCGTGTTTCTTCTTACCCTCTTTTGAGTAAAGAAGCGCTTTCATCTCTTATGCCTTTCTTTCGATCCTTGATCGCTTCGATCAGGAACTTGCTTTTGTTCCGTCTTGAGGATTTTCAGCTTTGGAAGTTTCCGAGGAGGTTTCCTTCGGGGACTCCCGCTGACTGCTTCTTACTTTCCAGGGACTTTTTTTGCCGCGCTTGAGCGCGCTGCGGACGACCAGATAACCGCCTTCCGCTCCCGGAACGCTTCCCTTGAGAACCAAT
Source organism: Candidatus Omnitrophota bacterium (assembly GCA_023246985.1). Taxonomy (GTDB): domain Bacteria; phylum Omnitrophota; class Omnitrophia; order Omnitrophales; family Aquincolibacteriaceae; genus Aquincolibacterium. The sequence goes on from JAHFHJ010000043.1 coordinate 6,753, forward strand.
AAATTCTTTTCGGAATCTACTTTCATGATTTTCAAATTATGGATACAGATATTTTCATCGCCCATGTGACCGGGGAGCCCTTTGCCCTTACTGACTTTTTTACGGCACCCGACGCCGCCGGCCCTCGAACCAATGGATCCCGGAACGCGGCCGAACATGGAGCCGTGGCTCTTACTCGCGCCCCCCTTAAAATTAAATCGCTTCACGACGCCCTGAAACCCTTTTCCGATCGAGACGCCTTCGATGTCCACATACTCTCCGACCTCGAAGTTCTCAGCGCGAAGTTCATTGCCCACGCTCAAGTTCGCAATATCTTCGGTGCGGATCTCACGAATGAAATTCACCGCCGGCACGTTTGCCTTGCGGAGAATGCCCAGCTTTGCCTTGTTTAACCGCTTCTCCTTCACGGCGTCAAAACCGAGCTGAACGCCCCGATATCCATGTATCTCT
>JAHFHJ010000043.1:7302-10476 GCA_023246985.1 Candidatus Omnitrophota bacterium
ACGAATGAAATTCACCGCCGGCACGTTTGCCTTGCGGAGAATGCCCAGCTTTGCCTTGTTTAACCGCTTCTCCTTCACGGCGTCAAAACCGAGCTGAACGCCCCGATATCCATGTATCTCTTGGGTGCGAAGCGCCGTCACAAAACAAGGCCCGACCTCAAGCACCGTCACCGGGATTTGCTGACCCTCCGCGTCGAACAGCTGCGACATTCCGACTTTTTTCCCTAACAGACCGATCATGATACGCTCCAATCGCTCAAAAAGCTTAATAAGCCCAAAAGGCTTAGAAGCTTCGAACGATTCCTTTGATTAAAATTTCTGTCTTTTCTTTCAGCATTTGAGGCTTCTTAGGCCTTTTCCGCTTTTCCTGCTTTTTTACAGTTTGATTTCCACATCCACGCCGGCCGGAAGATCCAGCTTCATCAAGGCGTCCACGGTGCGGGAAGTGGGTTCTTCCAATTCGATCAGGCGCTTATGAGTCCGGATCTCGAACTGGTCGCGCGCTTTCTTATCGATATGCGGACCGCGAAGCACCGTCGTCTTCCAGATGTGGGTCGGAAGCGGGATGGGGCCGATCACTTTAGCGCCTGTTTTTTTCGCCGTCCCCACGATTTCCTGGACGGATTGATCCAGCACCCGGTGATCGTACGCTTTTAATTTGATACGGATTTTCTCTTTTGAGTGCGCCATTTTTTTACCCCGTGAGAGGCCTGAACCTCTTGGGCTGTCCTTTTCTTCTGATTCTGATTGCTTCTCTTTTCTTCTCTGAAAATTTTCCGCGCTTTTTGCCGTTAAGTCTATCGTTCTCTATTTGATTTCAAGGGTTAACGGTATTGTACCGCCTACCCATCCATTCGAATGTCATGCGGTACTATCCCAACTTTAATTTTTTTTCATAGCGGGCAGTTGGGGTTGCCCCAATTTCAACTTCGTTAAAATTGATCGGTATTGGGACTAACGGGGTTTATCCCGCGATGACCTTTTCCGCGATCATTTTTGGAACTTCTTGATAAGTGTGCGGTTCCATCGTGAAGGTCGCGCGCCCTTGCGACAGGGAGCGAACCGAGGTCGCGTAACCGAACATTTCGGACAAAGGAACGAGCCCTTTGATCGCCTTAAGATGTCCGCGATTGGTGAGCTCCTGGATCACGCAACGGCGGGAGTTCAAATCGCCGATCACATCCCCCATATATTCCTCCGGGACCAACACTTCCACGAACATAATCGGTTCAAGAAGGACGGGCTTCGCTTTTTTGAAAGCTTCCTTGAAGGCAAAAATACCGGCCATTTTGAACGCGATCTCGGAAGAATCCACATCGTGATAGCTTCCGTCATAAACCGTTGCCCGGACGTCCGTCACCGGATAACCGGCCAACACGCCATTCTCCCAGGCATCTTCCACGCCCGCTTCCACCGCGGGAATGTACTCGCGGGGGATCGATCCACCCACGACCTTATTTTCAAATTCATTGCCCGTGCCGCGCTCGAGAGGTTCGATCTTGATAAAACAATGACCGTATTGACCGCGGCCGCCGGTTTGTTTGATGAACTTCCCTTCGGCTTCCGCCGACGCGCGGATCGTTTCTTTGTAAGCGACCTGCGGCTTACCGACATTCACCTGGACATTGTATTCGCGCTTCATGATGTCGACTTTGATGTCCAGATGAAGCTCGCCCATTCCGCCGATAAGCGTCTGCACCGTTTCCTGATCCGTCTTCACGCGGAAGGTGGGATCTTCATTGACGAGCTTTCCGATCGCATCCGACAAACGATCGCGATCGGCTTTGGTCTTCGGCTCAACCGCCATCCAAATCACCGGTTCCGGCACGAACATCGCCTCAAGGAGGATCGGGTCATTTTCCACGCACAAGGAATCCCCCGTCTTGATCTCTTTTAAACCCACGGCGGCCACGATATTCCCGGCGCCGGCTTCCTCAATCTCTTCGCGTTTGTTCGCGTGCATCAGGAGAAGACGCCCGATACGCTCGGTTTTGCCGGTGCGAACATTGTAAATATAAGAACTGGAAGCAAGGGTTCCGGAATAAATACGAATATAAGTGAGAGATCCTACGAATTTATCGCTCGCGATCTTGAACGCATAGCAGGTCAAAGGGGCTTTGTCATCCGCTTCGCGGTGGATCTCATTCTCCGTACCGGGTTCGGTGCCTTTCACCGGAGGAATGTCCTTGGGCGAAGGAAGATAATCCACGACCGCGTCCAACAACTGCTGCACGCCCTTATTCTTGAGCGCGGAACCGACAATGACCGGCGCCATTTTGAGGCCGATCGTGCCCTTGCGGATCGCCGACTTGATCTCCGCGACCGTCGGAGCATGACCTTCGATAAACTTGTGCATCAGGGCATCATCATACTCGGAAATCTTTTCGATCATGAAATCGCGGGCCTTCTTGGCCTGCTCCAGAAACTCGGCGGGGATCTCTTCGATTTCGAATTTCGCGCCCAAGCTCTCATCATTAAAAACATAAGCCTTCATCTCAACCAAATCGATCACGCCGCGATGCTTTTCTTCGAGCCCCAGCGGGATTTGGATCGGAACCGCGTTCGCGCCGAGCTGATCGCGCATCTGCTGGACATTTTTTTCAAATTCCGCGCCGGTGCGGTCCATTTTATTGATGAAGGCAACGCGAGGGACATGATATCGGTCCGCCTGACGCCACACCGTCTCAGATTGCGGCTCGACGCCTTCCACGGCGCCAAAAACCGCTACGCAACCGTCCAGAACGCGCAGGGAACGCTCGACCTCGATCGTAAAATCCACATGTCCCGGAGTATCGATCAAGTTGATGCGGCAATCCTTCCAGAAGCAGGTCGTGGCGGCGGAGGTGATGGTGATGCCGCGCTCCTGCTCCTGTTCCATCCAGTCCATGACCGCCGTTCCCTCGTGCACTTCCCCGATCTTATAGATACGGCCGGTATAGTAAAGAATGCGCTCGGAGGTAGTCGTCTTGCCCGCGTCAATATGGGCCGCGATCCCGATATTGCGTATCCTGTCGATGGGGAAATGTATTTTCTTTTCGTCTGCCATGATTTTATATGCTGAATAAGCCCCAAATGCTTAAAATGCTTTCGTCTTTGTGTTTAGCCTTTTTAGCTTTTTTACCAGCGATAATGCGCAAAAGCCCTGTTGGCTTCTGCCATCTTATGCATATCTTC